>DASYVA010000029.1 GCA_036000645.1 Candidatus Methylomirabilis sp. | reverse complement strand
GACGAGACGGGTCTCGAGGGGCAGGGCGAGCAGCGCCTCCTGCAGGAGCCGCCGCCGCTCGGCCCCGGCGTACTCCTCCTCCGGGCTCGACCCGCGCCCGTCGGATCTGCCGGGGGCGGGCTCGGGCCTTCGCCCCTGCCGGAGACGCCGGCGATAGTGGTCCACGCAGCAGTTCGCCACCACCCGCCCGAGCCACGTGGTGACCTTCCAGCGGGAATCGTAGGTGGCTGCCCGCTGGAACACCTTGAGGAAGGCGGCGGAGGCGGCCTCTTCGGCGTCGGCGGGATCGCCCAGGATCCGGTAGGCCACGGAGAAGATCCGGTCCTGGTGGCGCCGGACGAGGGCCTCGAAGGCTCCGGCGTCCCCCGCCTGGATCCGGCGCAGCAGAGCCTCGTCGCTCGCCTCCACCCTCACCTCCCGCCCACCCCGGCGCGTCCCTCACCCTCCTTATACGCCCGATGCCATTGCCGGGGGGTGCGAAAATTTCACGCCCGGCAGCCTTCCGGTGTACCATACGGGGGAGAGGACCGGGAGGTCGCCTGGCGAGGAGGGGACGTGAGCTTCCTCTGCGAGGAGATGGGCGTGAAGACCGGCGTGGACATCGCGCGCCTCTGCGAGGCGTCCCGGTTCCTCCAGACCCTGCTCCCCGGCATGCGGCTCCCGAGCCGCCTCCTTCAGGCAGGCCCACCCCGGCCCCGCGGGCCGGTGGCCGCGTGAGACGAGCCATGGGCGCCTGGCTGAAACGTGCCCTCCCCTTGATCCTGGGGCTCCTGTACGTCGTGAGCCCTTTTGACCTCATCCCCGATGTCCTGGTCGGGCCGGGATGGTTCGATGACCTCGCGGTCCTGGCCCTCGTGGCGTACCTCCTGTGGCGCCTCCAGGGGCGCACGGCCGCGGGGCGCCGGGGCGGGGAGGCCGCCGGAGAAGGGGAGTCGCGCCCCCGCGCCGCGGCGACAGACGAGCGCGAGGAGGACCCCTATGTCGTCCTCGGGCTCGAGCCGGGCGCGTCCCAAGAGGAGGTGAAGACGGCGTACCGGCGGCTGGTCGCCCAGTACCACCCGGACAAGGTCAACCACCTCGGGAAGGAGTTCCAGGACCTGGCCCATCGGCGCCTCATCCAGATCCAGCAGGCCTACCAGCACCTCGCGGGCCGCACTCGCCGCTTCTGGCGCCGCGGGAGCTGAACGGCCGCGGAACCCTGGTGCCCAGGCGGGACTCCCGGGCTGGGGCATGGGGCGCTTCCGCCGCTGCCGCGGGCCTTTTCATTTGTCAGGGCCGGCAACGATTTGCTACCTTCAGCGGGTGGCGCGTGCCGCTTGCCCGGGGCTCGCGGGGGAGAGGAAGAGGGATGGCGTCGGCGGAGCAGATGCTCGAGGCGATCGGCCGCTGGGCGGAGGACGCGGCATCGCGAGAGGACGAGGAGGCCCTCCTGGCTGGCCTGCAGCGGATCCTGGTGGCCTACATGCGGCAGCACGAGTCCACCTACGTCTGGGGCCGCGTGGGGGAGGCCTACGTGAAGGCTCAAGCAGAGGTCGGGGACGAGTACCCGGAAGAGGAGCTGGGGGTCGCCACCTAAGGGGGTAGGCGTGGCGCGGGTGCAAATCCTGTACTGGCGGGAGATCCCGTCCCTGGTCAAGGCGACGGCGCCGGGAGGAGAGGCCATCGTCCGGCTCCCCCAGCGCTTCCAGGACGCCATTGATCAGCTGGCAGTGGTCTGCGGCGCCAGCGATGAGGATGCTTACCTGGAGGCCTGGCGGTGGGGGCCGGCCGAGGAGCGCCACGGCAGTCCCCAGGAGGTGGCAGCGGCCGTGGCGAAGGAGTTGGAGGCGGCCCACCGGAACCTCGGCATCCCCGACGTCTTTGGAGCGGCCTGATGGAACGCCTCGAGCGCTTCGAGATCGCCCAGGATCCGCTCCCGCGGGAGGCGGCACGGTTGGCCCGCGGCGCGGTCCGCCGGGAGCGCCTCCGGACCTGGGCCTCCGGTCTGCACCTCCTGCTGCTCGGGGCCTGGGCGGGGGCGATGGCTTTCTTCGCCTTCGCCGTCGCGCCCGCCGCCTTCGCCGCCCTGCCCAGCCGGCACCTGGCCGGGGAGCTGGTCACGCGGATTGTGACCACGCTCGATGCCGTGGGGGTCCTGGCGGCCGCCCTGATCCTGGTGACGGCCCTGCTCAGCCGACCCGCCACTGCCTGGCGGCGCCCCGTCGGCGCGTTCAGCTTGACGCTCTACGCCCTTCTTCTCCTCTCCCCCGCCCTCTCGCGCGGCCTCATCTCCCCCCGCCTCCTGGCGATGCGGCAGGGCATCGGCCGGCCCATCGAGGCGCTGGCGGAGGGGGACCCGCTGCGGGTGGCCTTCAACCAGCTGCACCAGGTCTCGGTCGGGCTGCTAGGCGTGGCGCTCGTGGCGGCGGTAGTCGCCTTTGGCCTGGGGTGGCGGGAGGCCCGGAAGCGGGGGCGCTAGGGGATGGCGGAGGATCCCCGGCTGGGGGGCGGGGTGGGCCCGGATCCGGCCAAGCTGGAGAAGGTCGCGGTGAACTATCGCCCGGCGCGGAAGGAGCGGCGGTGCGGGAACTGCGTCGCCTTCCGGCCGGAGGCGCGGGCCTGCGAGCTGGTGGCCGGGGACGTGGACCCGACGATGGTGTGCGACCGCTGGGTGCCGCTGAAGCGATCCCACCCGGTCAGGGCGTGAGCGTGGCCCCCATCCACCACCTGCGGGGTCATTGGTCGTTCATCGTCCTGGGGGTCCTGGCCCTGCTGGGTGTGGTCTGGGCCTTCGGCCTCTTCTGAGCCCCCCGGGGCGGAGTGGACCTATGAGCCGAGCCATCCTCCTCGTGGACCATGGGAGCGTGAAGCGGGAGGCCAACGAGATGCTGGCCGACGTGGCAGCCATGCTCCAGCGCCTCACCGACGTCCCGATTATCCGGTATGCCCATATGGAGCTGGCCGAGCCGACCATCGCCCAGGGGGTGGCCGCCTGTGTGGCGGCCGGGGCCACCGAGATCACCGTCCATCCCTACTTCCTCGCGCCGGGCCGACACTCCACCACCGATATCCCCCGGATGGTGGCCGAGGCGGCGAAGGATCACCCGGAGGTCAGGGTGCGGGTGACGGCGCCCCTGGGGCTGCACGAGAAGATCTGCCAGGTGGTCCTGGAGCGAGTGCGGGAGACGGAGGCGGCCGGCGCGCCCAGGGGCGGGCGGTAGGGCCGAGCGGGAGGGCGCGGGGGACGGGGAGCGGCTGGATGCCCGCGCGGCACTGGGAGATTCGGACGGTCCTGTGGCGGGTCCTGCTGCTCAATTGGCTGGTGGCGTTCGCCAAGGTGGGCTACGGCGTCGCCACGGGCGCCCTCAGCATGACCGCGGACGGCGTCCACTCCCTGCTGGACGGAGCGTCCAACCTCGTCGGCCTGGTCGCCACCGGGGTGGCCAGGCGCCCCCCGGACGGGACGCACCCCTACGGCCACCGGAAGTTCGAGGCGCTGGCCGCTATGGCCATCGCCGGTCTCCTGCTCCTGGCGGCGTACGAGGTGGCGAAGGCGGCGGTCAGCCGTCTGCTGTGGCCGGCGGCCCCGATCGTGACCCCTCTCTCTTTCGGCATCAGGCTCGCGGGGATGGGGGTCAACGTCCTGGTCACGCGGTACGAGACGCGGCGGGGGCGGGCGCTCAAGAGTCAGATCCTCCTGGCGGACGCCCTGCACACCCGCGTGGACGTCTACGCGTCGGCCGCCGTCCTGGCCTCGCTCGCGGCCGCCCGCCTCGGCTATCCCGCCGTTGACGCGGTGGCGGCGCTGGTCCTGGTGGGCCTGATCCTCCGGGCGACCTGGGGGATCGCCGGCCAGAACCTGGACTCGCTGGCGGACGCCGCCCGCATCTCCCCGGAGCGGATTGCGGCTCTGGTGCAGGACATCCCGGGCATCCGGGGCTGCCATAAGGTCCGGACCCGGGGTCTGGAGGACGACGTTCACGTGGACCTGCACATCCAGGTGGACCCCGGCCTCCCGATCGAGGAGGCCCACGAGCTCTCCCATCGGGTGAAGGAGCGGATCCTGGACCGGGTTCCCACCGTCGTGGACGTGGTCGTGCACACGGAGCCGGACCTGGGTCCGGCGGCTTCCTGAGCGGCCATGTACGAGTACCTGAGCAAGCACGAGATCCTCCGCCGGTTGAGCGGCATGGAGGATCGCGAGTACAAGTACATGTTCGAACGGGAGCGGGACCCCATCGTCAAGAGCCCGGAGGAGCTGAAGCGCCGGGCCATGCAGCTGGCCGACGACGACACCTACGCCAACTGGGAGGAGTTCTGGGAGGCGGTCCTGCATGGCTAGTGCGCGGCCCCGGGGGGGCGGGAGGGGCATGGAGCGCCTGCGGGGCAAGGTCGCCGTGGTGACCGGCGGGACGCGGGGGATCGGCTACGCCATCGCGGGGGCCCTCCTCAGCGAGGGGGCGGCGGTCTGCCTCTGCGCCCGGACGGCCGCCGACGTGAAGGCCGCGGTGGCGGCGCTCCAGGAGGCCCCGGGCGGAAAGGTGATGGGCCTCCCCTGCGACGTCCGGGAGTACCCGGAGGTGGAGCGCCTCGTGGCCGCGGCGGTCGAGGCCTTCGGGGGGCTGGATGTCCTGGTCAACAACGCGGGCGCCGGGGGCCGGGCCCCCCTCGCCGAGATGTCCCTGGCGATGTGGAACGAGATCCTGGGGACCAACCTCACCGGGGTCTTCCATTGCTGCCGCGCGGCGATCCCGGTCATCCGGCGGCGGGGCGGCGGCTACATCGTGAACATCGGCAGCCTGGCCGGGAAGAACGCCTTTCCCGAGGGGACGGCGTACAACGCCTCCAAGTTCGGCCTGGTCGGGTTCAGCGAGGCCCTGATGCAGGAGGTCCGCTACGACGGGATCCGCGTCTCCTACGTCATGCCCGGGAGCGTCCACACCGGTTTCAGCGGGCACGCGGTCGGCCCGGAAGCGGCCTGGAAGCTTACCCCGGAGGACGTGGCTGCTGTGGTGCTGGATCTGGTCACTTCCGACCCGCGGGCCCTCGCCAGCCGCGTCGAGATCCGCCCGTCCCGGCCGCCGCGGAAGGGCTGACGGGCGGCTCTGGCCTTTTTTCCCTCACAAGGAGGTTCTCATGCGGGCATCATCTGTTGCAGTGCGCGCCGGCATCCTGGCCTTGCTGGTGGCGGTGGGCCTCGCCTTCCCGGAGGGTGCCCGGGCCGCTCGCCTGGGCGACCCCGCCGCCGTCGCGGCCCCAACCCGTTTCACGCTGGGGGTGGAGTACGAGTTCCTGGAGCGGGACATCGAGTACGACTCCCCTATCGCGCCCGGGAACGAGGGTGAGCTGGAAAGCCAACGGGTCCTTTTCCGGGGGGCCTACGGGATCGCGCCCAACATCGAAGTGTTTGCCCGGCTGGGCGGAGCGGAGGCGGAAACGGACACGCCGAACGTGAACGGTGATTTCGGCCTCGCCTTCGGCGGGGGGGTCAAGGGGGTCATTCTCCGGGGCCCGAACTGGGCCCTCGGTGCTGTCGGGCAATTCCTCTACTATCAGTCGGAGAATGGCGGGGAGTTGGAGGTCCTGGAGTTCGACCTGGCTAGCGGTGTCTCGTTTGCCCTGGGCCCGGTGACGCCGTACGCCGGCCTCGTCCTGCAGTTGACCCAGGGGGAGCTGACCAGCGGGGCAGGCTCGAGCGACTTCGACCAGGACAACCTCATCGGCGTCTTCTTCGGGATGAACTACGTTCCCCAGCCGAACATCTCGCTGGGGTTCGAGGCGCACCTCATCCACGAGACGGCGGTCTCGATCGCCCTGGAGGCCCGGTTCTAGGCTGACACCCCGGCCCGGGAGCGGACCCTCCCGGGCCGGGGGTGTTTTTGGCAAGCGCCTACTGCCGGGTCGCCGCCTCCACCTGCTTCTGCACCGTCTCCATCGCCTGCGCCGCCGTCACCCTCCCGTCCACGGCGTCGTCCAGCTGCTTGATGAGGATCTC
>DASYVA010000028.1 GCA_036000645.1 Candidatus Methylomirabilis sp. | reverse complement strand
CCGCCTCCTCCCTCGGGCCTCGTGATGCTCGTCATTTGGCCCGGCACTCCACCCGTGGCGTGGGGATGAGGGAGAATTCGTTGGAGTCACACTAGGAGGGACGGTGGCGCTGCGGCGGGAGGCGGAGCGACCGGAGGAGGGCCAGGCGGCCCCGGTGTACGTGTTGTATGGACCCGAGGTGCTCCTCAAGGAGCGCTTCGTCCAGGGCCTGCTCGCCCGGCTTCTCCCCCCCGGTCTCCGGGATCTGAACCTGGAAGTTCTCCACGGGGACGCCGCGGACCCGGGAGACCTGGCTGCCCGCTGCCGCACCCTCCCCGCCTTCGCCCCGCGCCGGGTCGTGCTGGTGCGGGGGGCGGAGCGCCTCCCTGCCCCCGCCTGGTCAGCCCTCGAGGCGGCGCTCCAGCCGCCCCCCGAGAGCACCTGCCTGCTCCTCCTCCTCGCCACCCCGCGGGACCGGCTCGAGGGCCCGCCGAAGCGCTTCGCGGAGAGCGTCCCGGGCGCCGTTGCCCTGGCCTTTGCTCCCCTCCGGGAGGGGGAGGCCCGGACCTGGCTCCGGGAGGAGGCCCGCCGCCTGGGCACGCGCCTCACCCCGGACGCGGCCGGCCTCCTGGTCAGCCTTCTGGGGCCGGACGCCCAGCGCCTGGCCGCAGAGCTCGAGAAGCTCACCCTCTTCGTCGGGGAGGGAGAGGCGATCGCGGCGGCGACCGTGGAGGCTCTGGTGGGGGAGGAGCGGGTCCGCCGGATCTTCGAGCTGGCCGACGCGGTCGCCTCCCGCGAGCTCGAGGCGGCCCTGCACCTCAGCCGGCGGCTGCTCACCCTGGGGGAATCCCCTCTGGCGCTCCTGGGCATGCTGGCCCGGCAGTTCCGCCTCCTCCTCCGGGCCCGCGAGGGTCTGGCGGCAGGGAAGCGGGGAGCGGAACTCGCCCGTGAGCTCGGCCTCCAGAGCTTCCTGGGGGCGCGGCTCGAGGCGCAGGCGCGCCAGGTCAGCCCCGCGTGGCTCGAGCAGGGCCTGACGCGTCTCGCCCGCCTGGACGGCGAGTTGAAGGGTGGGCGGAGGGACGGGGTGCTCAGCCTGGATCTGGCGGTCCTGGAGCTCTGCCGCTAGGGAGAGGCAGGCCGGGCGGCTCCAGCAGCCACCAGGCGCATGAGGCGGGACTTGTAGCGGGCCGCCGTCCGCCGGTGGATGATCCCTCGGGAGGCGGTCTTGTCGATGGCGGGGATGGCCTCCGCGAGCGCGGCGCGGGCTGCGTCCGGGTTCCCCTCCCCGAGGGCCTGGCGGATCTTCTTGATCTTGGTGCGCAGGGCACTCTTGGCGGCCCGGTTCCGGGCGGCCCGCTTCGCCGCCTGGCGGAGCTGTTTTTTCGCTGAGGCGATGTTCGGCATGGTGGATCGACTCCTGTCCTGGCCGGCAGCGTGCCGGCACGAAGCGACTGTATACTGAGTTCCACCGGCCTCTGTCAAGCGGGAAGTGTACAGCGACCCATGCCACCCGGCCTCCACCCGCGCATGGCCCGCGCCGCTTTCGTGGTCGGCGGGGCCACCGCCCTCAGCCGCGTCCTGGGGTTCCTCCGGGACATGGTCATCGCCCGCGCCTTCGGCGTCTCGGCCGCCGCCGACGCCTTCTTCGTGGCCTTCCGGATCCCCAACACCCTCCGGGAGCTCCTGGGGGAGGGGGCGCTCTCCGCTGCCTTCATCCCGATCTATAACGAGGTGCTGGTGCGGGAGGGCCGGCCTGCCGCCTTCCGGGTGGCGGCGGCCGCGTGCCGCACCCTCGCCGCCATCCTCTGCCTGGTTGTCCTCGCCGGCGTCCTCCTGGCCCCGTATCTCGTCGCGGGCATGGCCCCCGGCTTCACCGCGTCGCCCGGGAAGTTCGAGCTGACCGTCACCCTCACCCGCTGGCTCTTCCCCTACATCCTCTTCGTCGGCCTCGGGGCCCTCCTGATGGGCCTGCTCAACTCCCTGGGCCACTTTCTGACCCCGGCCATCTCGCCGGCCCTCCTGAACCTGGCCATGATCGGGGCTGCCCTGTGGCTTACGCCGCGACTCGCGGAGCCGATCCTGGCCCTCGCCTACGGCGTCCTCGTGGGAGGCGCGCTCCAGCTCCTCCTCCAGTTCCCGGTGGCTGCCGCGCGGGGGCTGCGTTTGACGGAAGTGGCAACTCCCGGGGAGCGCGCCCTGCTCGGTCGGATGATGCGCCTGATGGGGCCGGCCACCGCCGGGCTGGCGATCACCCAGGTGAGCCTCTTCGTCACCACCCTGCTCGCCTCTTTCCTGGAGGAGGGGGCGCCCTCCCACCTCTACTATGCCTTCCGCCTCATCCACCTGCCCATCGGCGTAGTCGGCGTGGCCATGGCCACCGCCGCCTTCCCCACGATGGCGGCAGCCGCCGCCCGCGATGCCCCGGCCGAGGTCCGGGGGACGCTGCTCTCGGCCCTGCGGGGGGCTCTGTACCTCACCCTCCCGGCGATGGCAGGGCTGATCGCCCTGCGGACCCCCATCGTCCATCTGCTCTTCGAGCGGGGGGCCTTCGGCCGGGAGGCAACGCTCGCCACGGCGGAGGTCCTGCTGGCCTACGCGGTGGGGCTCCCTTGTTACGTCGGCAACCGGATCCTGGCCCCGGCCTTCTATTCCTTCCAGGACACCCGGAGCCCGGTCCGGGCGGCCGCGGTGGCCGTGGGGGCGGGAATCATCCTGAGCATCCTCCTCATGCGGCCGCTCGGGGCGGCCGGCCTCGCCCTCTCCACCGCCTTCACCTCGCTGTTTTACAGTGCGCTGCTCCTGCGAGGCCTCTCCCGTCGCCTCGGCGGCCTCGGGGGGGGCGGCTTCCGCCTGTTTCTGGGAAAGGTGGCGGGCGCCGCGGTCCTGATGGGCGGCGGTCTGGCGCTGCTCTTCCAGCGCGGGGATGTCCTCGGGCTCGCGGGGCTCGCGGCGAAGGCGGCCGCCCTGGGGGGAGCCATCCTGCTGGGCGGAGCCCTCTTCCTGGGGGCCACGGCCCTCCTCCGTGTCGAGGAGGCCCAGCGGCTCCTCGGGCGGCTCCGACCGCGGCTCGCCGGTCGCGGCGGGAAGCTGTAAGTCCAAATTTCCATTGACATTCCAGGGCCGCACTGCTAGTTAATCGATTTCATCAGTCATCTCTGGTCTGCCGGCCCGGGGAGGCGACCCGGTCGCGCTGGATGTCCGGAGAGCCGGGCCCGGGCCGGCGGGGGCCCGCGGGCGGTACCGTCCGACGGGAGGGTGATCCGTGAAGATGACGGGGGCCCAGATCTTCTGCGAGAGCCTGAAACGGGAGGGGGTCGACGTGATCTTCGGCCTCCCGGGCGGGGCCGTCCTCCCCGTCTACGACGCCCTCTACGACTATGTGCAGCGCCAGGAGCTGCGCCATGTCCTGGTGCGGCAGGAGGCGGCGGCGGGGCACGCCGCGGAGGCCTACGCGCGCGTCACCGGAAAGGTCGGCGTGTGCCTGGTCACCTCCGGTCCGGCGTGCACGAACCTGGTGACGGCCCTGGCCGACGCCCAGATCGACTCGATGCCGATCGTCGCCTTCACCGGGCAGGTGCCGACGCACCTCATCGGCAACGACGCGTTCCAGGAGGCGGACAACGTCGGGATCTGCCGCCCCTGCACCAAGCACAACTACCTGGTGAAGGATGTCAAGGAGCTGGCCTCGATCATCAAGGAGGCCTTCTACGTCGCCCGCAGCGGTCGGCCGGGCCCGGTGCACGTGGACCTCCCCAAGGACATCCTCCTCAAGCAGACCGAGTTCGCCTACCCCGACAAGGTGTTCCTCCGCTCCTACAACCCGACCGTGGAGGGCCACCCCGGGCAGATCAAGAAGGCGGCCCAGGCCATCCTCAAGGCCAAGAAGCCCATCCTGTACGTGGGGGGCGGGGTCATCAATGCGGACGCCGCTCCGGAGCTCCGGGAGCTGGCAGAGCTGACGCAGATCCCGGTCACCATGACCCTGATGGGGATCGGGGCCTTCCCGGGCGACCACCCCCTCAACCTGGGCATGCTGGGGATGCACGGCGCCTGGTACACGAACATGGCGGTCATCAGCACCGACCTCCTCATCGCCGTGGGGTCCCGGTTCGATGACCGCGTCACCGGGAAGCTGGACGCCTGGTGCCCCGAGGCCGAGGTCATCCATATTGACATCGACCCGTCCAGCATCGCGAAGAACTTCCACGTGGAGATTCCCATCGTGGGGGACGCGAAGCACGTCGTGGCGCGGCTGAACCGGGAGCTCCGGCAGTTGGACGACGGGTCCTGGAAGGAGAGCCGGGATGCCTGGTGGCAGCAGATCCGGGCCTGGAAGGCGCAGCATCCCCTGAGCTACGAGTGGAGCGATGCCATCATCAAGCCGCAGCACGTGATCCAGGAGGCCTCCCGCCAGACCGCTTCCCTGGACCCCATCGTGGCGACCGACGTCGGCCAGCACCAGATGTGGGCCGGCCAGTACTTCATCGTCAACAAGCCGCGGCACTGGGTCACCTCGGGGGGCCTGGGCACCATGGGGTACGGGCTGCCGGCGGCGATGGGCGCCCAGG
Source organism: Candidatus Methylomirabilis sp. (assembly GCA_036000645.1). Classification (NCBI taxonomy): domain Bacteria; phylum Methylomirabilota (SeqCode); class Methylomirabilia (SeqCode); order Methylomirabilales (SeqCode); family Methylomirabilaceae (SeqCode); genus Methylomirabilis (SeqCode); species Methylomirabilis sp. (SeqCode). The sequence goes on along the minus strand of DASYVA010000028.1, from coordinate 17,609 downwards.
TGGCCCGGCCCGACAAGCTGGTGATCGCCCTCCTGGGGGACGGCTCCTTCCAGATGAACATGCAGGAGCTGTCCACGGTGGTGGAGGAGCGCCTCCCCTTGAAGATCGCGCTCGTGAACAACCGGGCGCACGGCATGGTGCGGCAGTGGCAGGAGCTCTTCTACAACCGCCGGTTCGTCGGCATCGACCTCTCCGTCTGCCCCGACTACGTCCGGTTGGCCGAGGCCTTCGGCATCCTGGGGCTCCGGGCCGAGAGGCCGGGCGAGGTGACCGCCACCTGGGAACGGGCGCTGGCGCACCCCGGCCCGGTGCTGATCGATTTTGTCGTGGACCCCGAGGAGGCCTGTTTCCCGATGGTCCCGGCGGGGGCAGCGGTCAGGGACATGGTGCTGGCGAAGCCGATGAGCGAAAGGCCGGAAGAGGCGAAGGCCCGCGCGGCCAAGCTGACCGGCTTCTAAGCCCACACGAGAGGAGACAGGTGGGGAGGCCGCGCCTCCCCGCGCCGCGCATGGCGACCGACGCGTCCGAGGTGCGCCGCTACACGATCGCCCTCCTGGTGGAGAACCGCTCCGGGGTTCTGAGCCGAGTCTCCGGCCTCTTCTCCAGCCGCGGCTACAACATCGACAGCCTCTCCGTGGGGGAGACGCTCGATCCCACCATCTCCCGCATGACGATCGTGGTGCGGGCCAGCCAACCGGTCATCCAGCAAGTCGTCAAGCAGCTTCACAAGCTGCTCGACGTCATCAAGGTGATCGACCTGACCGACGAGGAGCACGTGAGCCGGGAGATGCTTCTCCTGCGGGTCGGCGCCGCTCCGGGAACCCGTGCAGAGGTCCTCCGCATCGCCGACATCTTCCGGACGAAGATCGTGGACGTGACCCCCGTCTCCTACACCCTCGAGATCACCGGGGACGAAAGCAAGATCGGCGCCATCATCGAGCTCCTGCGGCCCTTCGGCATCCAGGAGGTGGTCCGGACCGGCAAGGTCGCCATCGCCCGCGGGAGCAAGGCCCTCAGCCGCAAGGATCAGGCCAGGCTGCAACAGCTCCACAGTGCGCCCCGAGCTGTCGGCTACGACGACTAGTGCGACTGCAACGCATTGCGGCTAATCCTCAGACCACCCTTGGGGTGCCCGGCCAAATGACGAGCATCACGAGGCCCGAGGGAGGAGCGGTCCCCCACCTCCGTGGGTGCCCGCCCACCGCAGGTGGGTGGGGAGGCGTACGCTCCTGGTACGCTCCGGACCGCCGACGACCGAGAACGCAGTGAGGCAACGTCAGTTGGCCCGGCCCTAGGCGCCCCCACCGGAGGATCCCATGGCCCATCTGTACTACGACAAGGACGCCGACCTCAGCCTGCTCCGGGGGAAGACCATCGCCATTCTGGGCTACGGGAGCCAGGGGCATGCCCACGCCCTGAACCACCGGGACTCGGGCCAGGAGGTGGTGGTGGGCCTCTACAAGGGGAGCAAGTCGTGGGACAAGGCCAAGGCGGACGGGCTGAAAGTGGCCACGGTGGAAGAGGCGGCCCAGATGGCGCAGGTCATCATGATCCTCCTTCCAGACCAGACCCACCGGGCCGTCTACGAGGCTGCAGTCCGCCCGGCCCTGACGCCGGGCAAGACCCTCATGTTCGCCCACGGCTTCAATATTCATTTCCACCAGATCGTCCCCCCCGAGACCGTGGACGTGTCCATGATCGCCCCCAAGGCTCCCGGCCACCTGATGCGGCAGGTCTTCACGGAGGGGGCGGGGGTGCCGGCCCTGCTGGCCATCCACCAGGACGTCTCCGGGAAGGCGAAGGCCGTTGCCCTCGCCTACGCCCGGAGCGTCGGCTGCACCCGGGCGGGGGTGCTGGAGACCACCTTCCGGGAGGAAACGGAGACCGACCTGTTCGGCGAGCAGACGGTCCTCTGCGGGGGAGTTTCGGCCCTGGTGAAGGCCGCCTTCGAGACGCTGGTGGAGGCCGGCTACCAGCCGGAGCTGGCCTACTTCGAGTGCCTGCACGAGTTGAAGCTCATCGTGGACCTCTTCTACCAGGGGGGGCTCAGCTACATGCGCTACTCGGTCTCCGACACGGCCGAGTACGGCGACTACAGCCGCGGCCCCCGGATCATCAGCCCAGCCGTCCGGGCGGAAATGCAGCGGATCCTGGAGGAGATCCAGAGCGGGGCGTTTGCCCGGGAGTGGATCCTGGAGAACGCGGCCGGGCGCCCCTCCTTCCTGGCGCTCCGCAAGCGGGACGCCGAGCACCCGATCGAGCGCGTCGGCAAGCAGCTCCGCAGCATGATGTCCTGGATCAAGGGAGGGCCCAAGTAACGCCAACCCTGCGGGCGGCTCCCGGTGGGAGGGCGGGGCGCATTGGCGCGGGGGTGGTCGTCCTCCTGCTCCTCGCCGCGCTCGCGCTGCACCTGGCGATCCAGACGGTCCCCGCCTACGTGGACTACCTCTACATCAAGGACGGCGTCCAGGCTGCTGTGCGCCTCGCCAGGGCCCCGGGTCACAGCGAGGCGAGCCTCCGGCGGGAGATCGAGGAAAAACTCAAGGAGCGGGAGGTCACGATCCCGGGGCAACAGTTCGTGACTTCCGTCGATGCCCAGCGGGCGTACGCCCGCCTCCAGTGGGCGGTGCCGGTTCGGGTTCTCTGGTATACCCACGTGATGCAGTTCACCGTCGAGTACACCGAGCCCTCCCGGTGAACCGCCCCCCCCTCCTGTCGATCACCGTCCCTCCCCCCCTCCCGTTCCTGGCTCTGGCCGGTCCCACGGGCGTCGGGAAGAGTGCCGTGGCCCTCGCCCTCGCTCCGCGCCTGAACGCCGAGATCGTGGTGGCGGACTCCATGCAAGTCTACCGCGGCTTCGACGTCGGCACCGGCAAGCCGACGGCCGGGGAGCGGGCCGCCCTCCCGCACCACGGGCTGGACCTGGTGGAGGCCGCGGTGGGATTCGACGCCGCCGCCTTCCGGGCCTCCGCCCTGGCGGCGGGCGTCGCCATCCGGGCGCGCGGGCGCCTTCCCCTGGTGGTGGCCGGGACCGGCCTGTACCTCCGGGCGTTGCGGCAGGGCCTCTGTGAGGTGCCCGCCCCGGACCCGACCCTCCGCCTCCGCCTCCGGACCGAGGCGCGCCGCCTGGGGACGGCAGCGCTCCATGCGCGCCTGACGGCCGCGGACCCCGAGGCGGCGGCTCGCCTGAGCCCGAACGATCGAGCCCGGGTGCTCCGGGCCCTGGAGGTTCTCGAGCAGACCGGCATTCCCCTTTCCCGGCTGCAGGCGGATCACCGGCGGACCCGGGGGGCGCCGGTGGGTCTCGTGGTCGGGCTCACGCGGGACCGGGCGGATCTGTACCGCCGGATCGCGGCCCGCGTCCAGGCGATGGTAGCAGCCGGCCTCGAGCAGGAGGTGCGCGGCCTGCTGGCCCGGGGCTCCGGGGGCACCCGGCCGATGCGCGGGCTGGGCTATCGGCATTTCGTCCCCGTGGCGCGAGGGGATCGATCCGCGGCCGAGGCGATCCGTTTGATGGAGCGGGATACCCGCCGCTACGCGAAGCGCCAGCTCACCTGGTTCCGGAGGGAACCGGGCATCGTCTGGCTTCGCCTGGCCCCGACAGAGTCCCCGGCGACAACGGCGGAGCGGATCCTGGCCCGCCTGGCGGGCCGGGTGACGGACGAGGCGGCCTCGTGGAGCGCCTGACCATTCGGGGCCCCGCCCCGCCCCTGGCGGGGCGCCTGCGGGTGCCCGGGGACAAATCGATCACCCATCGGGCCATTCTCCTCGGGGCCCTCGCAGACGGGACCACCGAGATCCGGGGATACCTTGCCGGCGAGGACTGCCGGCGGACCGCCGCGGCCTGCCGGGCCCTCGGGGTGGAGGTGGAGGGGTGGGGGGGGCCCGTCCTGCGGGTGCACGGGAAGGGCCTCCACGGTCTCCGGGAGGCGGAGGGGGTCCTCGACGCGGGAAACTCCGGGACCACCCTTCGACTCCTCAGCGGGATCCTGGCGGCGCAGCCCTTCCTCTCGATCCTCACCGGGGACGCGTCCCTCTGCCAGCGGCCCATGGGCCGGATCATCGGGCCACTGCGCCAGATGGGGGCATCCATCTGGGGGCGCGCGGGGGACCAGTACCCCCCACTCGCAATCCGGGGGGGTCCCCTCCGGGGAGTCCGGCACGAGAGCCCGGTCTCCAGCGCCCAGGTCAAATCCGCCCTCCTCCTGGCCGGCCTCTACGCGGAGGGACCGACGACGGTCGTCGAGCCCGCCCCCAGCCGGGATCACACGGAGCGGCTTCTCCGGGGGTTCGGTCACCCGGTAGAGGGGACCGGACGGACGGCGACGGTGGCACCGGCCCGGAGCCTCACGGCCGTCCCGGTGGAGGTCCCCGGCGATTTCTCCTCGGCCGCGTTTTTCCTGGTGGCCGCTTGCCTCGTCCCCGGCTCCCGCGTGACGCTCGCGGGGGTAGGGCTCAACCCGACGCGGACCGGCCTCCTGGATGCCCTTCAGACGATGGGGGCGACCGTCGAGGTCGTGGGGCGCCGCGAGGTCTGCGGCGAGCCGGTGGGGGACCTAGTGGTGACCGCCGCCCCCCTTCGCGGGGCGTCCGTGGGAGGTCCCCTCATCCCCCGGCTCATCGATGAGATCCCGATCCTCGCCGTCGCGGCGGCGTGCGCGGAGGGGGAAACCGAGATTCGGGACGCCGGGGAGCTACGGGTCAAGGAGAGCGACCGGATCGCGGCGCTCGCGGCCGAGCTCGGCCGCCTAGGAGTTGACGTGGTGGAGCGTCCGGATGGCCTCACGATTCGGGGCGGGCGCCCCCTGGCGGGTGCCTCCTGCTCGAGTCGGGGGGACCACCGGATTGCGATGGCGCTCGCCGTGGCCGCGCTCGTGGCGAGAGGGGAGACCCGGATCGCGGACAGCGCCTGCATCGGGACCTCCTTCCCCGACTTCGTTCCCCTCCTCCGGACGGTCGCCCCGGTCGCCGATGCCCGCTTGGAAACCGGGGATCGGGATGGCTGATGGTGGGGGAGAGAGGCCTCATCATCGCCATCGATGGGCCGGTGGGGGCGGGCAAGAGCACGGCTGCCCGCCTGCTCGCGGCGCGCCTGGGGTACCGGCACGTGGATACCGGGGCCATGTACCGGGCGCTGGCGCTGAAGGCGCTGCGCGGGGGGGTGGACTGGGGGGATGGCCTCGGCCTCCGCGCCCTCCTCGAGCGGATGGACATCGCGTTCGTCCCGGAGCCGGACGGGCAGCGCCTGCGCGTGGACGGCGAGGACTGGACCGAGGCCATCCGCCAGCCCGCGGTGGATCGGGGGGCCTCGCTGGTCTCCGTGCATCCGCCGGTCCGGGAGGTGATGGTGGCGCGGCAGCGGGCCCTCGGCGCGGGGGGGGGGATCGTGATGGACGGCCGCGACATCGGCACGCAGGTCTTCCCGGCGGCGGACGTCAAGTTCTACCTGGACGCGAGCCCGGAGGCGCGCGCGCGCCGGCGCCATGCCGAGGCGGTCGCCCGGGGGGAGCGGGTCTCCCTCGAAGCGGTCCGGGGCGAGGTCCTGAGCCGGGATCAGCGCGATATGGGGCGGGCCGCCGCTCCCCTCACCGCCGCCCTCGACGCGATGCGGCTGGACACGACGAGCCTTCCACCGGAGGCGGTCCTGGAGGCGATGTTGGCGGTCGTGCGCGAGCGGCAGCGGAGAGGCTAGTGCAGGCGATTTTTTTCCTTGCCAAGCACCGCGAGGCACAGGTAGCATATACCGCTTTGGCAGCGCGAGGATAGCGGCAGATGCTGTACACGCTCATCCGGGCGCTGGCCCTCCTGGGGCTGAAGGGATTCTGCAAGCTCCGGGTCGTGGGGCGGGAGCATGTTCCGGAGCGGGGCGGCGCCATCTTCGCAGCGAACCACGTGAGCAACGTGGACCCATTCGTGGTCGGATCTGCCGTCCGCCGGAAGCTCCACTATCTGGCGAAGGAGGAGCTGTTCCGGAACCCCGCCGCCGGCTGGTTCATGCGGCAGCTCCAGGCGTTCCCCATCAGCCGGAACCAGGCCGATCCCTCGGCCTTCAAGCGGTCCCTGGCCCTCCTCCGAAAAGGGGAAGGGCTGCTGGTGTTTCCTGAGGGGACCCGAGGGGACGGCCGGCGCCTGCAGCCGGGGAAGGCGGGGGTGGGGATGCTTGCCCTCCGGAGCGGTTGCCCCGTCATCCCCGTCTACCACGAGGGAACGGCGGCCGTGCTCCCCCGGGGGGGGTGGTGTCCCCGCCCGGCGGCCGTTCGGGTGTGGATCGGCCCGCCGATCGTCCTCCGCCCGCCCCTCGGGGAGGGGCGGGAGCCTTATGAGGCGCTGAGCCAACAGATCATGGACGCCATCGCGCGCCTGCAGGCCGGCGCGCGACAGCCCGCGGTTACCGAAGCGCCATCCAAGAGCTATTCACCGTAACCCAGGAGGAGGTGCCACCGCAGATGCCCGCGCCACGGTCCACGAAGATGCCCAAACCTTCCCTTCTCCCGACCGACCCGGATTACGATCCGCGCGCCGCCGCCCAGACGGCGGAGATGCAGGCCATCTACGATCAGACCTTCAAGGACATCGCCGAAGGGGAGATCGTGAAGGGGCGGGTGATCGAAATCACCGCGGACGCGGTCCTCATCGATATCGGCTACAAGTCCGAGGGTTCCGTCCCCCTGAAGGAGTTCACGACCCCGCAGGGCGAGGTGACGGTCCAGGCGGCGGACCTGGTGGACGTCTACCTGGAGTCGAAGGAGGACAGCGAGGGCCTCATCGTCCTCTCCCGGGAAAAAGCGGAGAAGATCAAGATCTGGGAGCAGATCAGCCGGGTCTACGAGCAGGGGGGAGCGGTCGACGGCACCATCGTGGGGAAGACCAAGGGCGGCCTCATGGTGGACATCGGGGTCCGCGCCTTCCTCCCGGGCTCGCAGGTGGACCTTCGCCCGGCCCGGGACCTGGACCGGCTCATCGGGAAGACCTTCCCGATGAAGATCATCAAGCTCAACCAGAAACGGGGGAACATCGTCCTCTCCCGGCGCGAGCTGCTCGAGGAGGAGCGGAAGGCGCTGAAGGCCCAGACCCTGGCGGGCCTGGAGGAGGGGAAGGTCTTCCGCGGCAAGATCAAGAACATCACCGAGTACGGCGCCTTCGTGGATCTGGGAGGCCTGGACGGGCTCCTCCACATCACGGACATGTCCTGGGGGCGGCTGAACCACCCGACCGAGCTCTTCCAGGTGGGGGACGAGATCGAAGTGGTGGTCCTGAAGTTCGACCGGACCACGGAGCGGATCTCGCTCGGGTACAAGCAGCGGCTGGCGGATCCCTGGGAGGGGGCCGACCAGCGGTTCCCCGTCGGCTCGAAGGTGAAGGGCAAGGTGGTCTCCCTCGTGGACTACGGCGCCTTCGTGGAGCTGGAGCCCGGGGTGGAGGGGCTGGTGCACATCTCCGAGATGTCCTGGACCCAGCGGATCAAGCACCCCTCCAAAGTGGTGTCGATCGGCGACGTCATCGAGGTGATGGTCCTCGACATCGACAAGCAGGCGAAGCGGATCTCCCTCGGCATGAAGCAGGTCGAGCCCAACCCCTGGAATTTCATCGAGGAGCGGTACCCGGTCGGCACCCGGGTGGAGGGGAAGGTCCGGAACCTGGCCGACTTCGGCGCCTTCGTGGAGTTGGAGGATGGCATCGACGGGCTCATCCACGTGTCGGACATGTCCTGGACCAAGCGGGTCCGGCACCCGTCCGAGCTCCTGAAGAAGGGGGACAAGGTGGAGGCGCTGGTCCTCCACGTGGACCGGCACAACCGCCGCATCTCCCTCGGCCTCAAACAGTGCCAGCCCGATCCGTGGCAGACGACGGTCCCGGAGCGCTACCGGGTGGGGATGGACGTGACCGGGAAGGTGGTGCGGCTCACCGACTTCGGGGCCTTCGTGGAGCTCTCCGACGGCATCGAGGGACTCCTGCACGTGTCCGAACTGAGCGAGGGAAGGGTCAACAAGCCGGAGGACGTGGTGCAGGTGGGGGATGAGCTCACCATGAAGATCATCAAGCTCGATGCCGACGAGCGCAAGATCGGCCTCAGCCTCCGGGCCTACCGCGAAGCCCGGGCCGCGGCGGAGGGAGACGAGGAGGAGTTCCGCCAGCGATAGGGCGGGGCGGAGCGGGGGGCATGGCGCGACGGTCGGTGCTCCGGGCGTTGGCGATCGTGGGCGGTGCGGGCGTCCTCTTCTTTGCCGCCGTCTTCGCTCTCGCCTACCTCACGGGCATCCGGGAAACCTTCGGAGGGCCCAAGGTCGCCCTGGTGGAAATCGACGGGGTCATCCTGGACTCCAAGGAGACCGTCCAGCAGCTGGAACGGCACCTGCAGAACCCGACGGTCCGCGCCTTTCTCATCCGGATCGAGAGCCCCGGGGGCGGGGTCGCCGCGTCCCAGGAGATCTACGAGGAACTCCTCAAAGTCCGGCGCGTGCACGGCAAGCCGGTCGTGGTCTCCATGGGCTCCCTGGCCGCCTCGGGCGGGTACTACGTGGCGAGCGCGGCCGACCGCATCCTGGCGAACCCCGGCACCATCACGGGGAGCATCGGCGTCATCATGCAGATCCCGAACTTCGGGGAGTTGCTCCAGAAGATCGGCATCCGATCCGTGGTGATCAAGAGCGGGGCCTACAAGGACTTGGCCTCCGCGACCCGCGAGCTCACTCCCGAGGAGCGGCGCATCCTCCAGAGCGTGCTGGACGACGTCCACGACCAGTTCATCCAGGCCGTAGCCGAGGCCCGGAGGCTGGAGCGGGGGCGGGTGGAGCAGCTCGCGGACGGGCGGATCTTCAGCGGGCGGCAAGCCCAGGAGCTGGGGCTGGTGGACGAGTTGGGGGACCTTCAGGACGCCCTGACCCGCGCCGGGGCCCTCGCGGGCATCCCGGGTCGGCCGGCCGTGACCCAGATCGAGAAGCCGCGGTTTTCCCTCCTGCGCCTGCTGACCGGGTGGCAGTTTGCCGAGCCGTGGGGCCTGGCAGGCCCCAGCTCCTCGCTCACCCTCGCCTACCTCTTTCATCTCCCGTAGCCGCCGCCGGGCGGCCGGCCCCGGAACGGACCCTTGGCTCCGAGGGAGGACTCATCCATGACGCGGGCGGACCTGGTCGAACGGGTGGCCACGACGGTCAACCTCACCAAGAAGGAGACCGAGGTCGTCATCGACACGATCTTCAAGAGCATCGCCCAGGCCCTCGCCTCGCCGAACGACGGGAAGGTAGAACTGCGAGGCTTCGGCAGCTTCCGGGTCCGTCGCCGGGAAGCCCGTCAGGGCCGCAATCCCCAGACGGGCAAGCCGGTGAGCGTCCCCGCCAAGAAGGTCCCCTACTTCAAGCCGGGCAAGGAACTGAAAGTCCTCGTGGATAGCTGAGGGCACCCGGGGCGGCGGGGGACGGGCGGGACGCGGAGCGCCGGGGGCCCTCCGGTTTCGACTCAGGCCGGGTGCGCCGCGCGGGGCGGCGGACGGCACGGATGCGCATCCTCGCACACGGGGCAGGCAGGCGGGCCACGCGGTTCATCGAGGGGCGCCCGGAGGAGGCGGCCGAGCTCTTCGGCGTGAACCTCCCTCGGCTCCCGGAGGGCCAGGCCCTCACCGGCACCGGCGCCCTCCTCGTGGTGGAGCTCCACTCGGGCTTGAAGGCCCGGGCGGCCGCCTTCATCGCCACCATCTATGACTCCCTGACGGAGCGGCGCGCTGCGGACCCGCGGCTGACCGCGACACCCGGCGACCGCCGGGACGACGCCCAGGGGGCCTACCTCACGATCCTCAGCCAGATCACCTCGAACATCATCGCCAACGATCGCCGGCTGGGACTCCTCAACCTCTTCTGGCTCGCCCATTCCAAGGAAGTGGCCCAGGTCATCGAGGAGTTCTTCCGCCGCCCGGGGCTGCGGGGGTACATCAAGTACCAGATGCATCCCCTCCTGCGGGGCTTCTACCGGAACGCCCACCGCACGGTCTGGCAGCGGTTCCGGGCGACGGCCCCGGACCGCCTCCGGTACAACCTGGGGGACGACTTCAACCCCAGCCTCATCGAGAGCATCTTCGACGACCAGCTTCCCCTCACCGAGTCCAGCCTCGCCCAGCTCAACCTGGCCGTCGTCCTCATTGACCAGAATAAGCGGTTCCGGCTCTCGTTCGGAGAGTACAAGGAGATCTCGGGGATCTGCCGCGAGCGGCTGCGGGCCGGCCTCGGCCGGCGGGAGGCGCGCCTGCTGGATCTGCTGGCCCAGCGCCTCCCCACCCTTCCCGCAACCCAGTACGGGGAGGAGAAGGCGGAGCAGAAGATCCTCTGCAACCCCCACGTCCTCACCTACCTTTTCACAGACTACGAGGGGACCGGAGAGAAGCTCCGGGGGAACCGCCTGCTGCGCCAGGGGGCCGAGCGACGTGGAGGGTGGGGCGAGCTGCTCGCGGACTACCGGGATCTGGTGGAGGCCGTCCGGCGGACGGAGATCATCGACCTCCTGCGCCAGGGCATCACCCTCATCCCCCCCGGGCTGGACGACCGGCAGCTCAAGCAGCTCTTCGCAGAGGGCCGCCTCTACCGGTTCCACGAGTCCCTGGAGGTCCTGAACAGCGCCCGGAAGGTCACGATCCTGTTCGCGGATCTGCGCGGATTCACCCGGACTTCGGAGGGGGCCGTCTCGGAAGGGGAGCTGACCCAGCACCTCTACCACGTCTTCGACCCCCTGGCCGGCATCGTGAAACGCTTCCAGGGAAGCATCGACAAGTTCACCGGCGACGGGGTGATGATCACCTTCGGGGCGACGACGGTGAGCAAGCAGGACGAGCTGAACGCCGTCCGGACCGCCGTCGCCCTGCAGGAGCTCATGGCGCGATTCCGGAAGGAGGGCCAGACCCGGTTCCAGATGGGGATCAGCCTCCACACCGGGCGGGCCCAGGTCGCCCGCTTCATCTTGGACGAGATGGCCATGGACACCACGGTTATCGGCCGCCATGTAAACATCGCGGGCCGACTGAGCGGCTCGGGGGGGAAGGGGCCGGAGGAGGAAGAAAACGGGGGGGACGTCGCGGCGCCCCCCCTGGCCCAGACCGAGAAGCCGGCGGAGGTCTGGGTGGACGGGACGGGGGTGCTCTACAACTCCGGCATCGCCGCCAGCCAGGAGACGGTGGACGCCCTGGCGCAGGCGGTCACCATGGAGCGCCAGGAGGGCCAGCGGGGCTCCACTTATAGCTTCCGCGATCCCGTGCTGGAAAAAAACATCTTGCTCGAGTACGTGGGCGATGCTAAGTTTAAAGGCGTGGTCCGCTCCATCCCGGTCTACCGAATCGTGGCCGTCTAAGCGGGCAGGAGGTGGGACCTCGCGGGGCCCGCGCCCCGGAGGACGGCCGGGGAATGGAGACCCTCTGGGCCCCTTGGCGGATGGCGTACATCACGGGCCCCCGGGAGGGGGGATGCATTCTCTGCCAGAAGGCGAGCGGGGCAGATGACCCCGCGAACCTCGTTCTGGCCCGGGGGAGGTGGGCATACGTCCTGATGAACCTCTACCCCTATAACAACGGGCATCTCCTGGTCGCCCCCTTCCGCCACTGTGACCGCCTCGCCGACCTTTCCCCCGATGAACTCCTCGACCTCATGCGCTGGGTCCAGCGGAGCGAGGGCCTCCTCCGGGAGGAGTTGCGCCCGGACGGGTTCAACATCGGGTTGAACCTGGGGAAGGTGGCGGGGGCCGGGATGGAGGACCACCTCCACCTCCATATCGTCCCCCGGTGGAGCGGCGACACGAATTTCATGCCCGTCATCGGAGAAACGAAGGTGATGCCCGAGCATCTCGCGGCCACCTACGCCAAGCTGGCCCCGCGGTTCGCGGCCGCGTCCCGTGAGGGAGGACGGTGAGGATGATCAAAATGACCGTCCGGGGGATCGCCCTGGACCCCCTCACCAACATGCCCATCATCATCCTCAAGGACGCGGATGACAAGCGGGCCCTCCCGATCTGGGTCGGGATCTTCGAGGCGAACGCCATCGCGCTCGAGCTGGAGAAGATCTCCACCCCGCGGCCCATGACCCACGACCTGATCAAGAACATCCTGGACGGCCTCGGGGCCAGCGTGCAGCAAGTGGTGGTGAACGACTTGAAGGACAACACCTTCTTCGCGGTCATCGAGATCAGCGTCAACGGCAACGTGGTGAACATCGACTCCCGGCCCTCGGACGCCATCGCCCTCGCCCTGCGGGTAAACGCCCCGATCTTCGTCACCGAGAAGGTGGTGACGAAGGCCAAGTCGATCGAGGTCAGCGAAGAGAAGGAAGAGGCGGACCGCTGGCGGGAGTGGCTCGAAAACCTGAAGCCGGAGGATTTCGGGAAGTACAAGATGTAGAGGAGCCCGGGAGACTGGCGCGCGGTGGACGCCCCGGAGGATTCTCCGGGGCGATATGTTTTTGCCGGGACAAAAGCCGGGAGGATCTTCGTGGCGCAGGGAGGGGGAGTCGCGAGGAGGTGGGAGGCGGGGGGCGGGGACGTTCGAGGGCGCTGGGGGATGGTTCCGACGGTCTGGAGCTGGGGAGGGGTGGAGGTAAGGCTGCGGGGATGATTCAATAAATAGTTTACATAATCCCTATTATCAGACTATATATCTCCTCGGCCCCTACGGAGCCTCCAACAACGCCAGCCGCCGCTCCGCAAGGGAGCCCCACACGGTTTCTGGGTACTTCTTGACGACCTCGGTATAGACCGCCTGAGCCTCCCCGAGCCGCGCCACGGCCTCATAGCAGCGCCCGACACCCATCAGGGCCTCTGCAGCTAGGGCACTGCCTGCGTGCCGCTCCGCGGCCGCCTCGTAGACCCTGGCAGCCCGGTCCCACGCCTCTTCCCCCTCCAGGCTGTAGCCCTGGCCCATGGCCGCCCAGAAGGCGAAGGGGCCCCGGGGGTATTCGTGCAGGTAGGCTTCGTAGGTCTTGGCCGCCTCAGCGTACCGCCCCAGTCGATACTGGAGGTGCCCAGCCTGCAGGAGGGCGAATCCGGCAGCGTCGCTTCTCGGGTACTCCTCCCGGACCGTCTGGAGAGCCCTCAGGGCCTCCTGAGCCGCTTCCGGCTTCAGGTCCTCCGGCTTTCCCCCCCGGACGACCTCCAGGATATTTTCCGCCTTGGTCAGCGCCTCCCCGAGGAGCGCCTGGGCCTGCAGTTCCTGACGTGCCGCGTACAGCCGGTACGCCAGGATCCCCGCCCCGACCAGCAGCAAGGTGAGCAAGGCCAGGCCGAGACCGGCGACCGTCCGACGGCTCGTGGCCGCCCTCCAGAAGGCCCCCCACCGCCCCCCCGAGAGCGCGCCTCCCGCGGACCCCTGTGCCGCCCTTCCCGTCGCCACCCCGCAAATCCTTCCTGTCCGGCCTGCCCCGGTCCGGCCCTGGATGGTGGCCCTAGCAGGACTCGAACCTGCGACGCAGAGTTTAGGAAACTCTCGCTCTGTCCCCTGAGCTATAGGGCCACGCGCGGCAGCCTCTGCACCCTCAGAACTGGAGCAACGCGAAGACCTCGTGCTCGTGAAGCTTCTCCCGTCCCTTCAGGAAGGTCAGCTCCACCAGGAAACCGACGCCCACCACGGTTCCGCCCAACTTGTTCACCAGGTCAATGGCGGCACATACCGTCCCCCCGGTTGCCAGCAGATCATCCACGATCAGAACCCGTTGCCCCGGCCTGATGGCATCCTCGTGGATCTCCAGCGTGTCGGTCCCGTATTCCAGCTGGTAGATCGCCTTGTGCGTCTTGTAGGGGAGCTTGCCTTTCTTCCGGATCAGGACGATCCCGGCCCCCAGGACGTAGGCGACCGCCGAGCCGATGATGAAGCCCCGCGCCTCCACGCCCACGACCACATCGACCTTCCGGTCGGCGAAGCGACGGGCCAGCGCCTCCGTCAGGGTCCGGAAGGAGGGGCCATCCGCGAGCAGCGGCGTGATGTCCTTGAACACGACGCCGGGCTTGGGGAAATCGGGGATGTCGCGGATCTTCGCCTTGAGGCTGTCCATGCCCACACCCCCTCCACTCGGTGGCACCCGACCCCTCCGCCGTTCTCCCCGCGAGGCTGCCGGTATTCGCCGCGCCCCCTCCTGACTCACCCTCCCTCCCCCGCCGCCGTGAGCGCGAGGCTCACCGCCTCTTCCGGGCTCCCGGCCCGCCGGATCTTCGGATCCTGGTGCCCCGTGTGGAGACCGATGACCGGGACCCCGAGCTGCAGCGCGAAGGCGATCTCCGAGAGCGTCCCATACCCCCCCTCGATGGCGACGACGGCCTGCGAGGCCCGCACCACCAGGAGGTTCCGCGCGTAGCTCAGGCCGGTCGGGAGGGGCAGCGCGATGTAGCGGTTCGCGTCCCCGGCGTGCATGCCCGGTAGCAGGCCCACCGTCAGGCCCCCTGCCCCCGCGGCCCCGCGCGCGGCGGCCTCCATGACCCCACCGAGGCCCCCGCAGATGAGCACCACCCCGGCCTCACCCAAGAGGCGCCCGACCGCCTCGGCCAGCCGGGCACCCTCCGGGGTGGGGCGGCTCGAGCCGATCACCCCGATCCGGCGCCTGCGCGCGAGCATCCCCTCCCCCGAACCCGGCGTGGTTGTACGCCAATTCCCCGCGCGAGTCAACGCCGAGGCGCAGCCTGTCCCGCCAGGCCTGGCCGGCCCTTCTCTGCCGGCTCGCCCCGTGGTCCCGCTCGGGGCGATTGTACCACGGGCTCCCCGGCCTCGGGCGGCCCGACCGCCCCAGAAACACCACGGCCATTGGACGGGAGCCGGAGCATCGTATCCACGTTGGGTGCAGTCGGCGGCAGATGCCACTGCGTTGTGATCACAACCGGTCCGTTTCCCGTCGCCGGGCTTCCCCCCCCCGCCCAGCATCCTCGGGTTGTGGTGGGAACGCCCCTTGAATCCGCTTCGTGTTACGAACTTCCAGCAGAATGGTTTCTAGGATATCAGCAATGGCGGCTCGCTCCCGTTCCGGGCACCGCGAAAGCTCCGCTTCAACGGCCTTCCGGAGTCGGTCTGCCACATCTTCCCACGACCAGTCTGTGGGGCGTGCCCCCTTGTGCGCGTCGCCGACCATGGCTTGGCCTCCTTTTCCCCTCGCATCTCCAGGTGAGGCGCCTCAAGCTGCCCGATCGCCCCCGGCTCAGGCAGCCAACCCTCCACGTACCAGCAGATGGCCTGATACATCCTGCTCGGTCTGGGCTTTTCTAGGAGCCCATGCCAAGAGGACTATGGGAGCCCCCGGACCCGATGCACTCCAGCAGCACCTGCTCTCATGATCCCAAACCAGCGCCCCCTACCCTACACCCCGGCAGGCGCCCCCCGCGCAGGGCTGATGGTTTCCACAATATTTCCCAGAACCCCCTCACAAAGCCAAAGACCCCGGCGGGCTTTCCCCCGGGGCCTTTGTTCTCGGGATGGGAGATGGTCGGGGCGACTGGATTTGAACCAGCGACCCCTTGGTCCCGAATCGAAGCCAGGTCTTTCAGGCTGTTTCGGCCTCGTGCGGGGTGGCCCATGTTCTCCGGTACTTAGGCCCCCTCACGTTGCAGGATGCTTCGGCTCATTCTAGCCTGTTTCAGGTTCTCATGTTCCCCAAATGTTCCCCAGGATCGGCCAGCGCCTTCGCCGCGAGGCCGTTGAACCGGGAGGCCTGCTCCGCGGGCAAGGCCATCTTCCCCGCCAGCTCCGCGTAGGTGTCCATGGTCATCCGGACGTCGCTGTGGCCGACTCGCTCCTGGACGAGCTTCGGGTGCGTGCCCGCCTCGACGTGGAGCGCGATGAAGGTCCGCCGGAAGTCGTGCGGCCGGATCCCCGAGAGGCCCAGAGCCTTCAAGGCGGGCTGGAAGTGCCGGCGGCGGACGTTCCGACCCTCGAGGGGCGTCCCCTGCCTCGTGCAGAAGACCAGGCCCTCCGGTGTGGCCGCCCCGTTCTGCCGCGCGCGGTGCGCTGCGAGGAAGGGGGCGAGGACCGGCGGGACCTCGACCACGCGCCTCCCCGCCTCGGACTTCGGTTCCGCGAACGCCCACCGCGGCTCCCCGGCCGTGCAGTCCTGCTTCCGGCGCCAGACCACCTGCCGGCGGACGAAGAGACGGCCGCCAGCGAGGTCCAGGTCGGCCCACCGGAGGCCGAGGACTTCGCCAGTCCGCAGCCCGCAGAGGGCCTGGGTGAGGAACAGGATCCCGTAGAGGCGGCCCGCCTGCTCACAGAGGGCCCCGAGCTGCTCCACCGTCAGGCAGCGGAGCTCGCGCCTCGGGACCTTGAACCGCTCCACCGCCTCCAGCGGGTTCGCGTAGAGGACCTTCTTCCTCCGCGCGTCCGCCAGGATGGTGCCGAGGGCGACTCGGAGATGCTGCACGCTCCGGCGGCCGAGCGTCCCTTCCCGCAGGAGCTGCGCCTGCCAGGACTCGATCTGCTCCGCCCGGAGGTTCTGCATCGGCGTCGGCCCGAAGGCCGCCTTCAGGCGCGCGATTGCCCATTCATAGTGCGCCGCCGTGTTCGGGCTGACCGCCGGGCGGCGCCGCTCGAGCCACCCGTCCGCCCACTCGCCGAAGGGGACAGGCTTCGGCGAGACGTAGATCCCCCGCCGGAGGTCCTGACTGACGGCATCGCGGTAGTCCTCCGCCTCCCGGCGCGTGGCGAAGGCCTGCCGGCGGAGCCGCTTGGTCCCGGGCTCCCGCCAGAAGACGAAGAAGGGTTTCGGCCGTCCCTCGCGTTTGTGGATGCTCGCCATCGCTCAGTCCTCCTCCTCGTCCCCCGTGCCCTCTGGTTCCACCCCGGGATCAAAGCTACCGACCTGCACCCCGGCCAGATCGTACAAATCCACGGCGAAGGTCTGGACTCCCTGATACACCTTGTTCCGCACGAGGGCGGAACCGACACGCTCTCCATCCATCGCCTCAAGTTCTATCGCCGCTTCCTCGGTCGCTGGTCTGACTTCGTTTTTCATCAGCTTGAAGGCAATGTATGCCCCAAGCAAGTAGTTCTGTGGCCCGCGACTCAACGGGAGGAAAAGATCCTCGCCACCATCCAGCACTAAGAAGGGAATCCCATCGCGCTCCCGCAGGCGCAGAGTGAACAAGCCCTTCGGTATGTGAGAGCGGAGCCATTCCTCTGTGCGGATGCTCGGGTCGGCCGGGACGCTATCGGGAATTTCGGCTGAGCTCATCCCTCACCTCCCACGAAAGATCCTTCCCAGTCCCCGCCCCGTCCACTTCCCCACTATGCGCCGCGCCACCCGCTGGCCGACGCGGCCCCGCAGGACGGCGCTCATGTCCCCGAGGAGGCGGGCGAGCATGTAGAGGAGGCTGCGGAAGCCGGCCAGCGTCACGTCTTCCCCCCGTTCGGTTTCTCGATATCCTGGCCCGGCGTCAACAGCAGCCGCACCGTATTCCGCGCCTCCAGCGCGAGGAGCCACAGCGCCCCGAGCTCCTCGGGCTCCGGCTGCCCCTCGTCCGCGTTGGTCAGGGCCCGGAGGCCGAGGGCCAGGAGGGTGAGCTGCCGCTCGACGTCGTCGAGGTCCGGCGGTTTCGCCGGGTGCATCAGCATGGCGGCCTCCCTAGTGCGCGAACCGGCGCATGGTCCAGCGGAGGTTCCGGGCGTCTCGCCC
>DASYVA010000027.1 GCA_036000645.1 Candidatus Methylomirabilis sp. | reverse complement strand
AGGAGGGGCTCGGGGTCCAGAGGCCCGAGCCCGAGCTGCTGGAGCCTCGCCTCCAGGCTGGGACAGAGGCCTTGCTGCCAGAGTTCCCGTAGGAAGGGACCGGTGCGGTCATTGCGGTACCAGTCCTCGTCGAACCGCTCCCGCAGGCCGTCGGCGAGCAGCGCTGCCCCCATCCACCCCCGGAGGGTGTGCGCCGACGTGCAGAAGGGATCCGCGTCCTTCAGGGCCATCTCGGGCGGCACCTCCGCCCGGATTGCCTGGCCCATGATAGTGCGGTAGGCCTCGGCCCGCGCCTCCCCGTTCCGGCTCTCCGGGAGCAGGAGCTCCTGCTGGAGGAGGGCGGCGCAACGGCGGAGGAGGCCGAGGAGCCTCAAGTGGGCCAGCCAGAGGGTGTCCCGAGGCTGGCCGATCTCCAGGAACCGCCTGAGCCAACCTCCCTCGCGGACGAGCCCACTCAACAGCGAAGCGTGGAGCTCGGCCACCGCGGCATCCCCGAGCCATCTCTCTTCGACCGCCAGGCCCCCATCGGTGTGGGCATAGTGCAGGGCGCGGCCGAGCTCGTGCCAGAAGGCCTCATACACCTCCAGGCCGGGGGCCGCACGCGAGAGGAGCTGGACGCGGTCCGGGACCGCGACCGGCACCGCCAGCGGGTGCAGGACCTTCCCGGGCCGGTCCTCCAGCAGCTCCAACCGGATGCGGCCGGCTGCGCGGAGATCGAGGCCGAGGGCCCGGAGCGTGCCCTCGGCGGCCGGGAGGAGGCGGCGCGCCTGGAAGAGGGGGTCCAGCCAGGGTGCCCGGAAGAGACGGAGCAGGTCGTGGAGCCGAGCTTCCTTGAGCCGGATGTGGAGGTGCCTGCGGAGCGCCCAGCCCAGCGTCTCCTCGTACATGGCCTCGGACCGCTCGAGGATCGCCTGGGCTTGCCTGGCCAGCCCTCGCAGGTCTGCCGAACCCAGCGTCTGAGAGAGGCCGGCCGCGCCGGGGTAGCCGAGGGCGGCGGCGCCGTCCCGGAGGCGGGCCAGGAGCTCCGCGCGCGCCGGGCTCACGCCCCGGAGGGCGTCGGCGTACGCCGCCTTGATCCGCCCCCGCATCGTCCGGTCCGGCTCATTGCGGAGGGCCTCCTCCGCGTCCTGGAGCGGGATCTCCCGTCCCTCGACGCGCAGGAGGATCCCCGCCTCGGCGCCCGCGACCCGGTCCCGCAAGGAGACGACCCCCGCCTCGAGCAGATGCCGGGCGGTGAACTCCGCCAGGGCCCTGAGCCGCGACCGCTCCGGACCTTCGGGGGCTGCGGCCCAGGCCTCCCGGACCTCCTGGTGGAGCGCCGGGGAGGCCAGGCGGCCGAAGCGCTCGTAGAGGGGCGCGAGCGGCCGGGCCGGCTCGAGGCCGGCGCTCTGCCGGTAGGTGACCTGGGCCAGCGCCCCGAGGAACGCCTCCGCGTCCTGGCGCAGGACGGCGAAGGGATCCCCGAGGGCATCAGAGGTCATCGTCTGCCCCCTCGCCCCCCTCCCCCTCGGGGCCGCCCCCTTCCTCCATGGCCTCGTCCACAAGCGCGTCGAAGTCCTCGCCGGCGCCCTCCCCGAGCTCCTTCCCCATCTTCTTCATCCAGCGGGCCACGCTCGCGGGGTTGTCCTCGTCCACGCCCGCGAGGCTGCTGTCATCGCCCAGCCGATCCAGCCGGTCCTCTTCGCTCCGGACGCGCGCGAAGCGGGAGAAGAGGCGCTCCAGCGCCGTGCTCCCGCACCGGGGGCACGCCGCCGTTCCGGGGTTGCTGATGCTGCGGATGAAAATGCTCACGCGCCGCTGGCAGCCGCCACAGCGATATTCATAGATGGGCATCGCCGGGTCCTCCCTCGCCATGGGGACGACACGATTGTGTCGCAATGCCGCTCGCGCCGTCAAGCCTCGGTCCGCCGGTCGTCGGGCCGGCTTTGCCCTTGACCCCGGTCCTGCCGACGTCTACTCTCGGGGAAATTTCTGCCACGCTCTCGGAGGCCGACGACCCGTGCGCTGCCCGCACTGCGGGTTCACGACGTTCCCCCACGCCAGCACCTGCAAGGAGTGTGGGCGGCCCCTCTCGGGGATGGCATCCGGCCCGGAGGTCCCCCCGCTCGCCGAGGGGGCGGCACCGCCTCCTCCGTCCCCGCCGGCTTCCTCCTGGTGGGGCACCGACCTGCCCCAGGAGGTCGCGGCCGAGCTTGACCCGGAGAGACTCGACCTCAAGGGGCTCAGCCTTCCGCGAAGCATCCTCGAACCTCGGGGGCGGGCTGAGGCGGAGCCTCCGGCGGGTGCGGCACCAGTGGTGGGGACCTCGACCGCCAGGCGCTATGGCGGCTTCTGGCTTCGGGGGATGGCCGCCCTGGTCGATTCCATCCTGGCGGGTGCGCTCGCGGCCTTAGCGGGCGCGGGCGCGGTCGTGGCCGCGGCGGGGGGTGGGGTCCTGGCCGGAGGGCTTGACGTGAGGACGGACATCGTGGCGGTGGCGGCGGCTCTTCTGGCTGCGGCGGGGGTGAGCCTTGCCTACCATACGCTCCTTACGGGGACATGGGCGCAGACTCCCGGGAAGATGTTCTTCGGCCTGACCGTCGCGCGCCCCGACGGGAGAGCCGTCAGTTACGGCCGCGCAGCGTGGCGATGGACCGCCTCCTGGCTGGCGCTCGGTCTCCTCGGGATCGGGGTGCTCCTGATCGCGGTCACGCCCCGGAGACAGGGCCTGCACGACCTGCTGGCCGGCACCGTCGTCCTCCGCCAGCCAGCCGGCTCATCTTGACACCCTCCCGTCCCGATGCTACAAAAACGGTTCCGGTCGTGTCGTGCGGATCCCCCGCGGTGCCGCTCCGGGCAGGTAGCTCAGTTGGTAGAGCACGGGACTGAAAATCCCGGTGTCGCCAGTTCAATTCTGGCCCTGCCCACCAGCAAATGCGGCCAGTTAGGCTCTCCCTCGCGTCCTTCCCCAAATCGGATTGTCACCACATTGTCACCGCAGAGGGGACCTCGCCCCCTCAGCGCGGGGTGAACCGTCCCCGCCCGTGCCCTCACCGTGGCCGTGCTGACGGCCTCACCTAGCTTGGCGCAGGGCCGCCACCGCCGTATGGTTTCGCGCTGGAGACCCTCGATCTCGTAGATGAGACCTTTCGGTGTCGGGACCCTTAGGATAACCTGTGGCCCCAATGACCGATTGCGGTCTACGGGCGCGTCCAAGCGGACGCGCCGTAGAGTCGGAGAGCGAAAAATGATCAGGGCACTGCAGCCTGCCCAGTGAGCGGGTCTGTGAGGTAGGTCATGACGGTTGTGAATCACGCTCCGGGAGATCTGCTCATCGACGACAACGCGGTCGTCAGGAACATACTCCGCGACGTCTTGACCAAACGGGGGTAGGCCGCGGACGCGGCGAAGAGCGGGCTCGAGGCGCTCGCCCTGTTCGAGCAGGGCCACTACAATGTTGTCCTGACCGACTTGTTGATGCCGGGAGTGACGGACAGGGACGTGCTCGAAGTGTTCCGCCAGCGAGATCCGAAGATCCCGGTGGTCATCGTGAGGGGGTCGCCGGTCCCCATCGACGAAGAGCGAGTCTCGCAGCGCGGCGTGGCGCTCGCGCGGAAGTGCCCGGCAGGCCCTCAGCCACGGCGCGACGCGTGCGGGGACGATCGTGGGCCGGGTAGTGGTCAGTCCGGGAGCGACGCCGGGCTACTTCGCAATCGCGAAGTTCCCGTCGCTCACATCGCAGACGCTGGGATTCTCCACGCTGCACACACGGATCCGCGCGGTCGTCGTCGCCCTGCCGAACACCCGCCAGTCCTGGGCCCCGTCGTTCGGGACGCTGCCGAACAGGGTCGTCGGCCAGGTCACCCCGCCGTCCCGGGAGAGGTCGATCTTGACGTTGCCGCCCAGCCCCATCGAGTTCCACTGGATCGTCTGGGTGCTGTTGCGCGGCCAGCTTTCCCCGCCGTTCGGTGCGAGGACAGTCAACGCGGCGTCGTCATTCTGGATGGTCCCGACGCCCTGGCCGTCCGCGACCGTGGCATTGGTGGCGTTGCTGAGATTCACGAGGAACGTCTCGTTGGCCTCGAGGCTGGTGTCCCCGTTGACGACGATCGCCAGCGTCTGGCTGGTCGTCCCGGCCGGAAAGCTGAGCGTCCCCGAGCTGGCCACGTAGTCGCTGCCGGCCGTGGCCGTGTCGTCGGCCGTGGCATAGTCCAGCGAGATCGTCTGCGTGCTGGCGGCAGAGAGGCTTACAGTGAACACCGCGCTGACCGTCCCGCTGTTCCCCTCGGTGACCGCCGCGTCCGAGATCAACACCGAGGGCGCGGGCGGTGCGGAGCCGCACGACGGAAACTTAAAGGAGGCGATCCGGGTCTGCCAGTTGGCGCCGTAGAGGATGTCGACGTTCGCGTAATACTCCTGGGTGTACCAGAACGTGCAGTCGTCCGTCGGGTCCACGCTCATCGTGCTGTAGTCCCCCCAGCGCCCCGAGCTGTGGAGCTGGTAGCCTGTTCCAGCGATGATGGTGGTCTCCAGCCCCATCTGGTTCAGCAGGTCGGTGGCTTCCCGGCCGACGTACCGTATGGAGGGGGACGTGATGAGGCTCGACACGCTGAAGCCCAGCGCCATGTTGCCGGCCGCGTCCATGGCGACGCTCCCCATCCAGCGGTGCAGGCCATCGGCGGGGGCATACGTCCCCTGCTGGTGCATGCTCCAGGCGCTCCCGCCATTGCGCAGCTCGTACCAGCGGATCCCAGCCCGGTCCGTCCCGTCCACGTCCACGGTGTGGTTGACCACCAGCGTCTCGTGGGTGCCAAAGTAGCGGTACTGTAGCCGGTACATCAGCCGGTCGGAGAGGGCATCCACGGGCGGGGACGGAAGTCCCAGGATGTCGACCCCTGGTTGCGGAATGCAGTTCGGGGCGTAGCCGCACATGTCGGAATCGAAGGGCGCGGTTGTCACCTCGATGCCGACGTCGGACCCGGGTGGGTTGGGCCCGAAGGTCGAGCTTGCCGGGTTCGCCCAGTCGACGTGGAACGGCCAGATCTGCAGGCGATCCGCGACTGCGGGGCTGAACCATTTGCCGTCGTCCACCTGGACGAAGTAGTTGGGGGTGCCGGGTGGCGGCCCCGGGCCGTCGAGGTCGGCGGGGAGCATCCCGCCGCGGTTGCTGAGGGGAAGCTCGAAGGCCACGGTCTGGGCGGGCTGCCCGAGAAGCATCTTGTCGCGCTCGAAGGCGAGCGCGCGCTGGCCAGCCCAGTCGCAGGCGTAGAAGCCGAAGGGTGGGAACAGGTCCGAGCACTGGAACTGGTTGACCGCCAAGTAGTAGCCGTCGGGCCACACGCCGAACTTCGGGTAGTCGTTCAACTTGGTCTCGTGGATCGCGAAGGCGTAGCGGTAGTACAAGCCCAGGGGGTCGGGGCTCGTTGACACGGCGATGCACTGCCAGAACGGCCCATTCGGGAAGTTGGGGATCGCAAGCTGGCTCATGAACCAACGGTCAGCCAGGTGGTCGTAGAGCACGATGGGGTCGCCGTCGTTGCTCGTCTCGCACGCGCCCCCGAAGCCCTGCCACAAGGTGTTGCCGGAAGCAGGCCCGTAGAGCAGGGCACCGGACTTGTCATAGACGGCGAACGTCAGATTCACCCACTGGACGATGTGGCTCGGGCCGACGTCCATGTTGGTGTCGGGTGGCAGCACGACACCGACAATCCCGGCTTGAGCGTCACTGCTCACTCCCTCCCAGCTCGTGTCGATCAACGGTGTACTGGTCGCGCCAGGCGAGGACTGGACCGCAGGGTCGAGGTCGGCGGGGCCGCGCGGGAACCTGAGGTTACCCAGTCGGGCGAGGCGCCGTTCACGGAACTTTGGCCCCGCCGTTGGCGGAAGCGGCGCTATGTCGCGCAGCGCCGGGGATCTGTCGTGCCGGACCGAGCGCGACGCGACGGCTCCGTGTCCCACCGCCATGAGAGGCGGCGGCGACGGCGGGTCAGCATTGACGGGCGCCACGATCGAACTGATCAGAAGCCCGGGGAGGATGGCCCGGGCTAGAGCTCCGCGGTTCATGGTTGGCCTCCCGAAAGGAGTCGGGACCGGAGAGGAAGCGCGGCGCCGACTCGGAGTTGGAACCTCGCCGACAACATACGAGTGGCGGCACTGCAAACTCCGTCCGGCGGCTCGGGGGGCGCGGTGCTGGTCCGGCGAGACACCGTGCCAGGCAGAACACCGCCGAGCCGTCGTAGGTCGCGTGCCGTGAGAATCGTGGGAAGCATAGAAGCCCTTTCTGGTAATTCCCCTCAGGTTGGCCAGGGTGCAGACAGCCTTCAGCCAGGCCCATTCTGAGGGTGGGCGCACGATCGTTCCACGCGCGCGAAACCGATGGGGGATTGAGCAACTTGGGTGCCAGGCGGCTGCTCCCGGCAGCCGATCAGGGGGCCTGGACGGGGGGAGTCCCGGGAGGGGAAAGGGGCCTAAGCCGCGCTGGGTCCGTCTCGGGGGGGGCCAGTGCTCGGTGGACGGGGTGGCTCAGCCAAGGGTCGGCCAGGCCGGGCTGTGGCAAAGTCCCTCTGTGATGGGAACGCGGCGCCATAGTGGATATAGTGCGTCAGCTGTCTCGCCTTTCCTATCCGACCCGGGACAGTTTCTGCTTGACGCGCACGCTCCCCTTGTGGCAGATATGCGCTGCCATTCCCGGTGGGAATTCCCCTCAAGGTTCAGTGCGACGCTGGCAGCGAACATCGGCCCTCGGATTGTCCGAACCCGGCCCTAAGCGCGAGCCGGGTGGCCCCCGGCTGGGGCCCCGCGGCCGCAGGATCGCGCGCCAAACATCCCAGTGATAAGGAGGAGGGCACCATGACTGCGCGGCGTGTAAGACGTATCTTCGCTCTGGGGCTCTCCGTGGGGCTCGCCCTCGCGGCCGGCTCGCCGGCGCTGGCGCAGACCATCACGCTGAAGGGGGCCAGCCAGTTCGACGACACCCACTCCTTCAACCAGAACATGCTCACGCTGGAGAAGGAAACCAAGAACTGCTATGGCAAGCCGGTCAACTTCGTCCTGCACCGCAACCGGGAGCTTGGCCTGGAGAAGGACTACTTTGCCTACATGAGCCAGGGGCTGTCGGTGGATTATGCGGTGGTTGCTCCGTCTCACATGGCCACCTTCTCCAAGATGGCCACGCTCATGGATATGCCCTTCCTCTTCCGGGACATTGACCACTGGAACAAGGTGCTCTCCACCGGGGAGGCCTTGAAGCCGATCTACGACGACGTCCTGGCCAAGGCGGACGTCATGCTGATCAACTACGGGGGCGGCGGCGTCCGGAACATCGTCGGCAGGAAGGCCGTGCGCAGCATGGAAGAGCTGACGAATCTCCCGATCCGGGTGATGGGAGCGCCCATTCAGACCCGGATGTTCCAGGCCATCACGGCGGCGCCGACCGTCATCGCCTACGACGAGGTGTACAACGCCATCCAGACCGGGGTGATCCAGGCCGGCGAGAACGAGAGCCCCGGCTGGTCCCAGATGAAGTGGCATGAGGTGGCGCCCCACGTGTCCAGGACCCTGCACGCCGTCACGATCCGACCCCTGGTTTTCAGCGCGAAGACTTTCCGGAAGCTGCCGAAGGATCTGCAGGACTGCATCCTGAAGGCGGCGCCGGTCGCGGGGGTGCATGCCCGCAAGTGGGAGCGGGATGCGGACGACAAGATCCTGGAGCAGATGAAGGTGGAAGGCAAGATCCAGATCCATGACTTCAGGGATCGTGGCAAGCTCCTGGAATTGGCGGCCCCGGTGAAGGAGGCCTTCGCCAAAGAGATCGGAGCGGACAAGGTCCTGGCGGCCATCAACGCGGTGAAGTAGGTTCGCCGCTCGCGCCCAGTCAGGTGATCGGGTCCCCGGTCTGTTGCAGGCCGGGGACCCACTTTTTCTCCTGATCGGAAGGGGCACTCATGCGCGGACCCCCCCTCGTCAAGCGTCTGCTCGACGGATACTACCGGTTCCTCCAGACGCTGGCCTGGGTCCTCATGGGCCTGCTGATCGTCCCGGTGACCCTCCAGATCGTGTCCCGCTACACCGGCCTCATCCCCCGCTACATCTGGACCGAGGAAGCAGCCCGATTCTGCTTCATCTGGATCATCTTGATCGGCGCCACGATTGCCGTCCGGGATGCCACCCACTTTGAAGTGGATGTGCTCCCAACCCCTCGGAGCCCACGGGGGGAGGCCGTCATGCGGCTGGCGGTCTCCGTCTTCATGCTCGTTTTCACCTCCATCTTCGTCCTGTACGGGTACCAGTATGCGCTGTTTGGCTATACCCAGACGTCCGAGCTCACCGGCATCAATATGGTGCTCATCCACGGGGCCTATCCCGTTGCCGGGGTGACCTGGGTCCTGTTCCTGGGCGAACGGATCCTGGTCGCCATCTCCGCCCTTCGGGGAAACCCGCACGCGATCGCCCGGCTGCGGGGGGATCCCAATGTCGCCCGCTGAAGTCGCCGCGATCCTGTTTGGGACCTTCGCGGTCCTCGTCATCCTTCGCGTGCCCGTGGCCTTCGCCCTGGGCCTCGCCTGCCTGCCGATCTTCGCGCTGGAACCCCGGTTGACGCCCATCCTGATGATGGGCGAGATGACCAAGGCCTTCAACTCCTTCATCCTGCTGGCGGTTCCCTTCTTCCTGCTTTCCGCGAATATCATGAACTCGGCGGGCATCACCGATCGGCTCGTGGACCTGACCCGCTGCGTGGTCGGGCAGTTCCGCGGAGGTCTCGCCTACATCAATGTCCTGGTGAGCATGATCTTCGCCGGGATCTCGGGCTCCTCCACGGCGGATGCGGCCGGCGAAGGCTCCCTGATCATCCCGGCGATGCGCAAACAGGGGTATGACACGAGTTTCACCGTCGCCATCACAGCCTGCTCGTCGGTGATCGGAGTGATCATCCCCCCCAGCATCCTGATGGTGGTGTGGGGGGGCGTCATGAACGTGTCCATCGGGGCCATGTTTCTGGCGGGCTTCATCCCCGGGATTCTCGTGGGGCTCTCGCAGATGGTCGCGACCTATTTTTATGCGCGGAAGCGCAACTACCCGGTCTACGCTCGGGCGACGGTCCGCGAGTTCTTCCATGCCCTGGGCCGGGCGGCTGCCGCGCTGATGACGCCGGTCATCATCATCGGAGGGGTGGTGGGGGGATTTTTCACGCCGACGGAGGCTGCGGTGGTGGCGGTGCTGTATTCGTTCGCCGTCGGCCTCGTGATTCACCGATCCATCGGCCCGAAGGACATTCGGCAGGTCCTGTACAATACCGTGCGTCTGGCCTCTATTTCGCTGTTCTGCATCGGCACGGCCTCGGCCTTCGGGTGGATTCTGGCCTACTACCAGATTCCCAGGGCTGTCGTGGGCTACTTGGGCCAATTGGGGGTCGGGGTGACCAGCGTGGGTTTGGTGGAAGCGGCTGCCTTCCTCTTCATCGGGTGCTTCATTGATGCGCTTCCCTCGATTATCATTATTGCGCCGATCCTGGCACCCCTGGCGGCCAGCGTGGGGATGCACCCGATCCACTTCGCCATCATCGGGGTGGTCTCCCTGGCCTTTGGCCTCGTGACCCCACCCTACGGCCTGTGCCTTCTGATCGACTGCGCCATCGCAGGCGTCAAGGTGTCCGAGGTCATCAAGGACGTCGCCATCATCCTCCTGCCCATGCTCGTGGCACTCCTGCTCATCATCCTCTTCCCGGAGATGATCCTCTTCATCCCTCGGCTGCTCATGCCGAAGTTCGTGTAGGGATCTCCCGGGCCGCCCCGAAGTCGGCGTTGCGTCCGCCTCCAGACGTCCTGTCGACTTGTCAGGAGTCTGGATAACTCCGCGCCAGTTGTGCTCTTGACACACCCGCTCGCTCTCTGGCAGATTCACGCCGGCACTACCGTCCCGCCCGCCCGCCGAGTTCCCCGCTCGTGCTGCGCGGGAAGCAGGCCATGGCGTGCTTCCGGGGATGGATGCCGCCGCTCGCCGGAGGCCTCGGGACCCGGGTGTTCAGCCGGGAGGAGCTGCCGATCCGCCCATGGCCAAGGTGAACTGGGCATTGCGCTTCTACAGCGACGTGCTGAAGCTCCAGCATCTGCACTACGGGTTGTGGGAACCCGACCAGGCCTTGACGCTCGAGAACCTTCACCGCGCCCAGGAGGGGTACAGTCGCCACCTGATTGCGCTCGTTCCCCGGGACGTCCGGCGCGTCCTGGACGTCGGCTGCGGGACGGGGCGGAATTCTCTGCTCCTGCTGGAGGCGGGTTACCGCGTGGAGGGCGTTTCCCCGGATCCCTCTCAGGGGGAGAGGTATCGCGCCACGACCGGGGGAAGGGCCCAATTTCACCTGGGCAAGTTTGAGGACCTGACGCCCGTCGCGGGAGCCTTCGACCTGATCTTTATGGCGGAGAGCTGTCAGTACATCCCGGCGGAAGCCGGTCTCGCCCAGGCGGCGCGGTTCCTGAGGGGCGGTGGCTACCTCTTGGTCTCTGACTATTTCGTCAAGGGAAAGAAGGAGCCGGGGTGTCTCCAGTGTCGGTCCGGCCACGAGCTGGCACGGTACCTCCGGGCTGCCGAGGGGGCCGGGTTTGCGCTGAAGCGGCAGGAGGACATCACTGCCCGGGTGCTGCCGACCCTCGATCTGGCCCTGATGCTCTACCGGTCCTATGTCGAACCGGCGAAGGACCTCGGAGGCGCGTATCTCAACGAGCGACACCCGTGGCTCTCCCGGATCCTTTGGATTCTCTTCAGGAAGCGCGTCCACAGGCTGGAGGAGAGCCTTCCCTTGCTCGACAGCGCCGCCTTTGCCCGCTGCAAGAGCTACCTCGTGCTCCTGTTCCAGCGGGCAGCTAGTGTCCCTTGACCGCCGGCGCAGGATGCGCGACCATGTGCATAATGGGACCAGTTCGCTCCCGGGGAACATTCGCCTCCCTTCCCGTGTTGGGACGGGTAGGACGCCTCCCCGGAGATCGGAGCCGAGCCGCGGATGGATTCCCCCCGGATCCTTGCTGTTGCGACTGCCACCCCTCCCCACCGCTTCACGCAGGCCGAGCTCCTTGCGCTCTCCGGCTACCCGGACGCGCGCCGCCGCCAGTTCTTCACCGCCAGCGACATCGAAACCCGCCACCTGGCGATTGACCCGGCCACCTTCGATCCCGGCGAGCCTCTCGACCAGCTTCATGCGCGCTTCGCCGAGTTCGCGCCGGCCCTGGGCCAGCAGGCCGCGGGGGCTGCCCTCGAGCAGGCGGGCGTCGAGCCGGCCGCGGTGGACTTCGTCGTCACGACGACCTGCACCGGCCGTCTGTGCCCGAGTCTCGACACCCTCCTGATCCGCGACCTGAAGCTCCGGGAGGATGTGCAACGCGTGCACGTGGGGGATACCGGGTGTGCCAGCGGGATGGTGGCCCTCCAGCAGGCCAGTCACTACCTGCGGGCGCACCCCGGCCGGCGAGCCCTGGTGGTGGCGGTGGAGATCTGTTCGGCCGCGTACGTCTTGGACGAGGGTCTGGAGACGGCGGTGGCGAACGCCATCTTTGCCGACGGCGCCGCGGCAGCCCTCCTCGGCCCCGGGGAGGCCGGTCCCGTCCCCCTGGAGCACCACACCCTCTTCCGCTCGGACTACCTCCCGTTGATGGGCTTCACCTTCCCGGGCGGCCGTCCCCGGATCCTCCTGTCGAAGGACATCCGCCGAATCGGGGGAGAGATGGTGGAGGCCCTGGCCACCCGCATTCTCGCCGCCCACGGCCTCGGACGAGCCGCCATCCGCTTCTGGGTTCTCCACTCGGCGGGCCGCAAGGTCCTCGATCACGCCCGCCACCGTCTGGGACTCCGCGAGACCGACCTCCGCTTCTCGCGGAGCATCCTCCGCCGGTACGGGAACATGTCCTCCGCCACCGTCCTCTTCGTCCTGGAGGCGGTCATGGCCTCCGGCGAGCCCCGTGCCGGGGACTACGGCCTCATGATGGCCCTCGGGCCCGGCTTCGCGGCCGAGGGCGCTCTTCTCCGATGGTGAGGCCGGCCCTCCTCCCCCATTTCCCCCGGGAGACAGCCTCCGCGGAGCGGATGGACGCCCCCGATCTCCCCTCCGCGGATCTCGCCGGTGCCCTTCGAAACCTCACCTGGTTGAACCGGTGCTTCGGCGGCTTCCGGGTGGCCGCCCGCTTCACCGCGCGCCATCTTGCGGCGGCGGGGCCACCCCTCACGCTCCTGGATGTGGCCACGGGGGGGGCGGATATTCCGGCCGGCCTCGTCCGGCAGGCGCGCGCCGCGGGACGCCGGCTGCGCGTCCTCGCGCTGGATCGCCACCCGCAGACCCTCGCCGTCGCCCGGCGGGTCAGCCGGCCGTTCCCCGAGATCACCCTGGTGCGCGGGGACGCTCGCGCCCTCCCCCTCCGGGACCGGAGCGTGGATCTCGCTCTCTGCAACCTCAGCCTGCACCACTTCGACGACCGGGAGGCGGTCCAGGTCCTGGGGGAAATGGCCCGTGTGAGCCGCGCCGCCCTCCTGGTGAACGACCTCCGGCGGAGCCGTCTCGGGTTCCTGCTGACCGCTCTGCTCCTCTCCTGGTGTCCCAACCCCCTCACCCGCGCGGACGGCCCCCTCTCCGTCCGGCGCGCCTTCACGCTGGAGGAGGTCCTGGCCCTGGCGACGCGGGCGGGCCTCCGGGGGGCCCGCGTCTGCCGGCGCGCCTGGTTTCGCCTTGCCCTGGAGGCGGGCCCGGGGAGAGGGGGGGCCTCGTGAGGGGTCCCCGGGCAGTCCCCCTTGTCCTGGCCGCCGCGGTCCCCCTGCTCCTGGCCGCCGCCGCGGCTCCCCCCTGCCCCTCGCCGGCGGATGTCCCCGGCCGCCTCCTCCGAATCGTCCCCGAGGCCAGCAGCATCCGTTTCGAGGCGGATGCCGGGCTCCACGACTTCGAGGGGGAAGGGCCGCAGGTGGAGGGCTGGATCCTGCTGCCGGAGCGGAAGCCGGAGGAGGTCCTGGCCTGCGTGGCTGTGGCCGCGGCGAGCCTGCAGACGGGAATCAGCTTGCGCGACCACTTGATGCGGCAGAGCCACCTCGAGGTGGAGCGGCATCCCTACATCCGCCTCGCGGTGCGGGGCGCGCGAGGGGTGGAGGAGCCCGCCCCCGGGCGCCTGCGGGCGGAGGTGCTCGGGGAATTTACCCTGCATGGCATCCCCCGGGAGCGGGCCATCCCTGTCGAGGTTGCGCTGGATGGGGAGACCCTCACCGCGGAGGGATCCTTCCCGGTCCGCCTCTCGGATCATGCCATCCCCGCGCCGGCCTTTCTCTTTGTCCGGATGCGGGACCTGGTGAAGGTGACGGTCCGGCTCGTGGCGGGTCCGGAGGAGGGCAGGCCATGACGGGTGGCTCCCGGGCGCAGGTGGTGGTGGTGGGTGGAGGGCCGGCGGGAGCCGTTGCGGCGCTCGCGCTGGCCCGGCGTGGCGTCGAAGTTCTCCTCCTGGATCGTGCCCGGTTCCCCCGCCCGAAGCCCTGCGGCCAGTTCGTGGGCATGGAGGGGGCCCGCCTCCTCGCCGTCCTCGGCCTCTGGGAAGCCGTCCGGGGAGCCGGGGCTCGGCCGCTCGCCGGGGTCCGCATCGAGGCGCCGGACGGGTCGGTTCTCCTGGGCCGGTTCCCGGGAGGCCCGGACGGGACCGAGGACGGGCCGGCCGCTTTCGGCCTGGACC
>DASYVA010000026.1 GCA_036000645.1 Candidatus Methylomirabilis sp. | reverse complement strand
AGCCGCTCGCGGAGAGGGAACCGGGCGAAGCAGTAGCCGGGGAATAGAGGGAACGCCACCTGCTTGCGCCGGTCGGCCCACCGGCGCCACCGGGTCACGAGGGGGAGGAATGGCTCGATCCCCCGGGTGGCGAGCTGGTCCCGGACCAGCTTCTCGTGGCGCGAACGGGTGCGCAGGGCGTACCAGGCAGATCCGTTGGGAGTTTCCGCAGGCATGGCTTCGCCCTCTCAGTTACAGCAGGCCGGTCCTGGCCGTCCTAATCCTTCGCCAGTCCAGCCTTGATGAGGTCTAGCAGCGTATCGAGCGAGAACGGCTTCTGGAGCCGGACCGTGCAGCCCAGGTGCTCGAGCCGCTCCTCCAGGTCATCCAGGAACAGGGTAGCCGTCACGATGAGGGGCAGGCCGGGGACGGCCTCCTGGATCATGCGGATGAATTCCTCCTCGCTGCCGGTCCGCATCATGCGGCAATCGACGACGGCAAGGCGGATGTCGGGGTGTTCCCGGAGGGCGGCCAGGGCCCTCTCCGGGGTCAGGGCGGTGATCTCCTTGACCCCGAGGTCGGACTCCTGGAGGGCCTGGGAGACGGCCCAGCACACCGTTTCCTGCGTGTCAGCGATAAGAATGTGTTTGGGCACTGAGACAGTTGCCCTATAGCCATGCGGGAGATGGTGAT
Source organism: Candidatus Methylomirabilis sp. (assembly GCA_036000645.1). Classification (NCBI taxonomy): domain Bacteria; phylum Methylomirabilota (SeqCode); class Methylomirabilia (SeqCode); order Methylomirabilales (SeqCode); family Methylomirabilaceae (SeqCode); genus Methylomirabilis (SeqCode); species Methylomirabilis sp. (SeqCode). The sequence continues at coordinate 3,341 of DASYVA010000026.1, read as the reverse complement.
GGGTAAGCGGCGCGAAGCAACGGCCGTGCCGGGTTTACGGGTGCAAATACGGCGGCCCGCTACCGGCTGACCTGAAGCGAAAGGCCGTCTCATGTTTTCGCAGAGTTGGGGCCGGAATGATCACTTCGTCGGCCGTCTTCGTTCCCGGTAGCTCCATGGACCCAGGCGTGCACGATCAGGCAGGAGGGTGGATACTTTCTGACTGCCCCCGAGGGACTCAACGGGGTAAAAGTCGAGAAACGCGCCGTTCGTCCAAAGCAATCTCGGGCGAAAAGAGCTTGACCCCCCCCTGGCCGGGAGCACGCAATCGGGGGTGTTGGGCCGCCGAATAGAGGCTGGGAGAGGAGCCTAAGCGAGCCCGTAGCGGCGGACCTTGGCGCGGAGGGTGACGCGGGTGATGCCGAGCCGGCGGGCGGCCGTGCTCCCGATTCCGGGGGATGAAGACACGACAGCACTACCCGCGGAGAAAACCATCATTGACAGGTAACCCATAGTAGGCTATAAAAAGTGTGAATGGAGGTGTGCTATGAAGACGAAGGCCTTACCCAAGACGGTCCGCCGGAGCGTTGCCCTTCCCCGCCAGCTCGTTGAGGAAGTGAGCGCCCTAGCCCCCCCCGAACTCCGGCAGAACCTCAACCGCCTCGTCACCGTGGCCCTGCAGGAGTTCGCTGCCCAGCGGAAGGCGCGCGCCTTTGAGGGGGCCATGGCCCAGATGGCTGTAGATCCGGCGATCCGCGCCGAGTGCGCAGCCATCTCCACAGATTTCGCCATCGCCGAGACCGACGGGCTGAAGGGTGATTAGCCGCGGTCAGATCTACTTCGTCAACCTCAGCCCCACGCACGGCCGAGAACAGGCGGGTCGCCGACCCGTCCTGGTGGTCTCGGCCGACGCCATCAACCACCAGCCCTTGGTCGTTACGGTGGTCGTCGGAACGAACGCGAAGAACGTCCCTCGCGCCTATCCCTCGAACGTCCGTCTGACCGCTAAGGAAACCGGCCTTCCCATGGACACCGTATTCCTTTGTTTTCAGATCCGCTCTCTGGACCCAATCCGTTTCCTCGACCCGAAGACCCACCTCCCGACCCCTGCGGGAACCATCCCACCTGCGCGGATGGCGGACGTGGAGAGAGCCCTCAGGCTCGTGCTGAGCCTCTAAGTCCTCTGGATTGCCCGCTCCCTTGGCCTCCCCCACGGCGTCAACGACGCGAGACACTCGGAGATTTCGAGCGGGTTCGTGAGGAAGATCTACGCGAGCCCGTAGCGGCGGATCTTGGCGCGGAGGGTGACGCGGGTGATGCCGAGGCGGCGGGCGGCTTCGGAGCGGTTGCCCAGGGCCGCCTTGAGGGCCGTGCGGAGGTACTGCTTCTCCACCTCCTCCAGGGAGAGCGCCGGGGGCAGGAAGATGCCCCCCTCCCCATTGAGCAGGGTGGCGGCGGACGCCTGGAGCTGCTGCGGCAGCAGCGCCGGGACGATCAGATCGCCGTCGGCGAGAATCGCGGCCCGCTCGATCACGTTCTTCAGCTCCCGGACGTTGCCGGGCCAGCCGTAGCCGGTCAGGAGGGACTCCGCGGCCCGGTCGAATCCCGCCACGCTCGTCCCAAACTCCCGGTTGTAGAAGGCCAGGAAGTGGTGGGCGAGGTGCCGGATGTCCTCGGGCCGGCTGCGGAGGGGGGGGATGAAGACTTCCATGACCCGCAGCCGATAGTAGAGGTCCCCCCGGAACCGGCCCGCCTGGACGAGGGCGGCCAGGTCCCGGTTCGTGGCGGCGATGACCCGGACGTCCACCCGGATATCCTTCAGGCCCCCCACCCGGCGGAAGACCTGCTCGTCCAGGACGCGGAGGAGCTTGGGCTGAAGGGGAAGCGCCATGTCGGAGATCTCGTCGAGGAAGATGGTCCCGCCGTTGGCCAGCTCGAAGAGCCCCTTCTTGGCTGCCTTCGCGTCGGTGAAGGCCCCCTTCTCGTAGCCGAACAGGTCGGCTTCCAGGAGGGTCTCGGGGATCGCGCTACAGTTGACCTTGACCATCGGGCCGGCGGCACGGGCCGAGGCGGCGTGGATGGCATTGGCGACCACCTCCTTGCCGGTCCCGCTCTCCCCCACCACGAGGATCGAGGTGCGGGGGGTAGCGGCGACGCGGCGGATGAGGAGGCGGAGGTCCCGGGTGGCCCGGCTCTCCCCGAGGAGGCCGGGGATGTGGGAGTCGCCGAACTGCTGGGCGCGAAGGGTCGCGACCTCGCGGCGCAGGCGCTGGGTCTCGAGGGCACGGGTCAGGATCGGATGGAGCTCCTCCAGGTCGAAGGGCTTCGGGAGGAAGTGGTAGGCCCCGTCCTGGATGGCCTTGACCGCCGTGGGGATGTCGCCGAAGGCGGTCATGATGACGACCTGGACCTCGGGGTGGCGGGCGCGGACCTCGTGCAGCAGGGCGATGCCGGTCACGTCGGGAAGGCGCAGGTCGGCGAGGAGCAGATCAATAGGGAGATGCTCGAGGAAGGAGAGGGCGTGAGCGCCGGTCTCGGCGACCGCGACCTCGTGGCCGTGGGCGCCGAGGTCCTCGGCGAGGCTGCCCCGGAGCAGGGGATCGTCGTCCACCAGGAGGATGGTCGCCATGTGACCGTGATGAAGGGCGAATCAGTGAGTTGACGCAGCCCCGCCGGGGGCCGAGGCGGCCGGGAGCCGGACGATGACGGTCGTCCCCTTGCCCGGCCCGCTCTCGATGGCCACCTGGCCCCCGTGCTCGCGCACGATCTGCTGGACGATGGCCAGGCCCAGGCCCGAGCCCTGCGCCCGGGTCGAGAAGAACGGGGTGAACGCCTTGGCCAGGTGCTCGGGCGGGATGCCGCGGCCGTCGTCGCGCACCCGGATCTCCCACGCGGGGACCTCTTCCAGCCAGCGGGCCTGGACGCGGATCTCCCCGCCGTTGCGCATGGCCTGGAGGCTGTTCAGGAGCAGGTTCAGGAAGACCTGCTGGAGTTGCTGGGGGTCTCCCAGAACCCGGGGGGTCGGCTTGGGGAACTCGGTGCTGAGCCGGACCTTGCTGGCGGCGAGCCGCTCCCGGAGGAGGGAGGTGACGCTGGTGATGACGTCGGGGAGGGAGACCGGCCTGAGGGTCGGGCGCGGGGGGCGGGCGTACTGGAGGAAGCTCCGCACGAGCCCGTCAATCCGGTCCATCTCGGCCAGCATCCGGTCGAGGTAGTCGCGCTGGGGATCCTTGGGGGGGAGCTTCCGGGCCATGGCCTGGGCGGTCGAGCGCAGGCCGGCCAGGGGGTTGCGGACCTCGTGGGCGAGGCCGGCGGCGATGAGGCCGAGGGCGGCGAGCTGCTCGGCGCGGGCCCGCTCCTGC
>DASYVA010000025.1 GCA_036000645.1 Candidatus Methylomirabilis sp. | reverse complement strand
CGGCGCCCTGGTGGGGCTCCGCCTCGCGACTCGACCGATCGAGATCCTGCAGGCGGCGCTCGAGGCCATCGCCTACCGCTTCGCGCTCATCCGCGAGCTCCTGGGCCAGGTCCTCCCGGGGCCCACGGAGATCGTGGCCTCCGGGGGCGCGCTGCTCCGGTCCTCCGCCTGGATGCAGATGATGGCCAATGTCCTGGGGGAGCCGGTGATCGCCTCGGGCGAGCCGGAGGCCTCCAGCCGGGGCGCGGCCCTGGTGGCGCTCGAGGCGCTGGGGCACCTGCCCGATCTGGCGGCGGCGCCGGCCGCCCAGGGATCGACGTACTCCCCCGAGCGCGGCAAGCACCAACGCTACCGCGATGCCCTGAAGCGCCACCGCGCCCTCTACGACGCCCTGGTCGCCCGGAGGGAATGATGGACAGGCAGACGGCGGCACTCGGCCGCTACCAGCCAGCGGTCGAAGAGCGCCTCCGGGCGCTCGAGCGGCAGCGGGTGCCGGCTCGCCTCTGGGAGCGGGATCCCTCCCTCTGGACCGCCGATCCGGCGCGCCAGAAGGCCATCAAGAACCGCCTGGGCTGGCTGACGGTCACGGAGGCCATGGCCGCGCAATCGAGGAACCTGGCCGACTTCCTGCGGGGGCCTCGTCGCGCCGGCTTGAGCCACGCGCTGCTCCTCGGGATGGGCGGGAGCAGCCTCTGCCCCGAGGTCTTGCGCCTGACCTTCGGCGTCGCCCCCGGCGCCCTGGACCTTCGGGTTCTGGACACCACGGACCCGGCCGCCATCCGGGAAGTGGCGGAGGCGGCGGGACCGATCCGGACCCTGCACGTGGTCTCCTCCAAGTCCGGGACGACGGGGGAGACGCTCGCCCTCTTCCGGTTCTTTGAGGATCGGGTCCGGGCGGTGAAGGGGACGGCGGCCGGCGAGCACTTCGTCGCCATCACCGATCCCGGAACCCCTCTCGAGCGCCTGGCAGGGGAGCGGGGGTTCCGCCGGGTCTTCCTGAATCCGCCCGACATCGGGGGGCGCTACTCCGCCCTCTCCCTCTTCGGGTTGGTCCCGGCCGCCCTCCTCGGCATTGACGTGGGGGAGCTCATCCGGCGCGCGGACCGTCTCCTTCGCGCCTCCGCGTCCGGCGTGCCCGTCGAGAAGAACCCCGGGGTCCGGCTGGGGGTCATCCTCGGAGAGCTGGCGGCCGCCGGGCGGGACAAGGTCACCTTCGCGGCGGACGCGCCCCTCTCCTCCTTCGGCACCTGGGCCGAGCAGCTCCTGGCCGAGAGCACGGGGAAGGAGGGGAAAGGCCTGGTCCCGGTGGAGGGGGAGCCCCTCGGGGATCCCGAGGTGTACGGGGAGGACCGGCTCTTCGTCCACCTCAGCCTGGAGGGACGGGAGGACCCCTCGGCCCGCAACCGTCTGGAGGCCCTCGAGCGCGGCGGGCATCCGGTCATCCGGATCCGCCTCACCGACCCCCTGGACCTGGGCGCGGAGTTCTTCCGGTGGGAGCTGGCCACCGCCGTGGCCGGGATGCTCCTCGGCGTGAACCCCTTTGACGAGCCCAACGTCCAGGAGAGCAAGGACAACACCGACCGCCTCCTCCAGGAGGTCCGACGCGCCGGCCGGCTCCCCCAGGAGCGGCCGGCCCTCACGGCGGACGGCCTCGCCCTCACCGGGGACGTGGGCGGGGCCCAAACGCTCGAGGCGGCGCTGGGGGCGCACCTGAAGCGGGCCCGGGCCGGGGACTACGTGGCCCTGATGGCCTACCTCAACCCCTCGCCGGCGTACCGGGAGATCCTGCAGGCGATTCGTCTTGCCATCCGGGATGCGCGGCGCGTCGCCACGACGCTCGGGTTCGGGCCCCGCTTCCTCCACTCGACGGGCCAGCTCCACAAGGGCGGCCCGGGCAGCGGGCTCTTCCTCCAGATCACCGCGGAGGATGCTGCGGACCTTCCGATCCCCGGCGAGGCGTACACCTTCGGGCTCCTGAAGGCCGCCCAGGCGCTCGGGGACTTCCAGGCGCAGAGAGAGAAGGGGCGGCGGATCCTGCGCGTGCACCTGGGGGCGGACGTGGAGGCGGGGCTCCACCGCTTGCGGGCGGCGGTCGAGGCGGGACTCAAGGAATAGGCGGGTGCGCCGGAGAAAGGAGCGGGGGATGGAACTCGGCTTCGTCGGCCTCGGGCGGATGGGGGCCAGCATGGTCCAGCGCCTCCTGAAGGGAGGCCATCGGGTGGTGGCCTACGATCGGGACCCGAAGGCCACGGCCGCGGCGGTGAAGCAGGGGGCGGTCGCGGCGGCGTCGCTCCAGGACCTGGTCAAGCGGCTCAGTCCGGCCCGGGCCATCTGGCTCATGGTGCCGGCCGGGGATCCGGTGGCCCAGACGGTCGAGGCCCTCATGCCTCTCCTGCATGCCGGCGACACGATCGTGGAGGGGGGAAACTCCAACTATCAGGATTCCATCCGGCGGGCGGAAGCGCTGCGGGCGAAGGGGATCCAGTTCCTGGACGCCGGCGTGAGCGGGGGGGTCTGGGGACTCACGGAGGGCTACTGCCTCATGGTGGGAGGGGAGGAGGCGGCCGTCCGGCGGCTCGAGCCGGTCCTCCGGACGCTGGCGCCCGAGGAGGGCTACCTGCACGTCGGCGCAACCGGCGCCGGCCACTTCACCAAGATGATCCACAACGGGATCGAGTACGGGATGCTCCAGGCGTACGGCGAAGGCTTCGAGCTCCTGAAGGCCTCCCCCTTCACGCTCGACCTGGCCCGCCTGTCGCACCTCTGGAACCGGGGGAGCGTGATCCGCTCCTGGCTGTTAGAGCTGGCCGAGCGGGCCTTCCGCAACGACCCGGAGCTTGCCGGCATCCGCGGGTACGTGGAGGACTCGGGGGAGGGGCGCTGGACCGTGCTCGAGGCCGTCGCCCGGGAGGTGCCGGCCCCGGTCCTGACCCTCGCGCTCTTCGCCCGCTTCCGCTCGCGCCAGGAGGACTCCTTCGCGGCCAAGGTCATCGCCGCCCTCCGCAACGAGTTCGGCGGCCACGCGGTGAAGCGGGAGGGCCCCGCGTCGTGAGCGCCCAGGCAATCCCCGGAAACCCCTTGCGGGAGGGGCTCAGGCTCGAGCGGACTCCCGAGCCCTGCGCGATGGTCATCTTCGGGGCCTCGGGGGACCTGGCCCGGCGGAAGCTGGTCCCGGCGCTCTACAGCCTCGCCCGGGACCACCGGCTCCCCGCCGCCTTCTCGGTGGTCGGGATGGCCCGCTCCCCGCTGGGGACCGACGGCTTCCGGGAGCAGATGCGGGAGGCGACGGCCGCGCACGCCCGGCACCCGGTGGACCCGGCCCTCTGGGACAGCTTCGCGCGCAGCCTCTCCTACGTCGCCGGGGATCCCCGGGACCGCGCAACCTGCCGGCGCCTCCGGGAGCAGCTCGAGCGGCTGGACCGCGAGCGGGGGACGGAGGGGCGGCGGGTCTTCTACCTGGCCGTGCCCCCCAGCGTCGTCGGACCCCTCGTCCGGAATCTGGAGGCGGAGGGCCTCCACCGCGCCCCCGCCCCCGGCTGGGTGCGGGTCGTCATCGAGAAGCCCTTCGGCCGGGACCTCGAGACGGCGCGGGCCCTCAACCGGGAGATCCTGGGGGTCCTCGCCGAGGACCAGCTCTACCGGATCGACCATTACCTCGGGAAGGAAACCGTCCAGAACCTGCTGGTCTTCCGGTTCGCCAACGGGATCTTCGAGCCGGTCTGGAACCGGCGCTACGTGGACCACGTCCAGATCACGGTCGCCGAGGAGGTCGGGCTGGAGGGGCGGGGGGGCTACTACGAGGAGGCGGGCGCCCTCCGGGACATGATCCAGAACCACCTGCTGCAGCTGCTGGCCCTGGTCGCCATGGAGCCGCCGATCGCCTTCGAGGCCGGCCCCGTCCGGGACGAGAAGGTGAAGGTCCTGCGCGCCGTCCGCCCGCTCGATCGCGCCGAGGTGAACGCCCGCGTGGTCCGCGGGCAGTACGGCCGCGGGACGAGCGCCGGCGAGGCGGTCCCGGCGTACCGGGAGGAGGCCGGCGTCGCCCCGGACTCCGCGACGGAGACCTTCGCCGCCGTGACGCTCTTCCTGGACACGTGGCGGTGGGCGGACGTGCCGTTTTACCTCCGCTCGGGCAAGCGGCTCCCCAAGCGGGCCACGGAGATCGCCGTCCAGTTCCGCCGGGCCCCGCACCCGCTCCTCGGGCGGGCCGCCGCGGCCGCGCTCGAGCCCAACCTCCTGGCCCTCCGGATCCAGCCCGACGAGGGGATCACCCTCACCTTCGGCGCCAAGGTGCCGGGGCCGGCTCTCACGGTGCGGCCGGTGCACATGGACTTCCGGTACGGGAGCAGCTTCGCCGGGTCCGCCCCGACCGCCTACGAGCGGCTGCTCCTCGACTGCATGCTGGGGGAGGCGACGCTCTTCATCCGGGGGGATGAGGTGGAAGCCGCGTGGGCGGCCGTCACGCCCATGCTCGAGGCCTGGGGGGAGGAGCCCCCCCGCGACTTCCCCAACTACGAGGCCGGCACCTGGGGGCCGAAGGAGGCCGAGGAGATGCTGGCGCGGGAGGGACGGCGGTGGCGGCGCCTCTAAAGGGAGGGGCGGGAGCAGCCCCGGGCTCGCGGCTCGTTCCCGGCGCGCCGTCGCCCGTCCCGGTGCGGGCGGTGGAGGGGGAGCTGGCCCGCCTCCGGGAGGAAGCCACGCAGGCCCCGGACGCGTCTGCCGGCCCCGGGGCCCTCAGGGCGTGCACCCTGAACCTCGTGGTCGGTGCTCGCGGGGGAGAGGGGCCGGCAGACCTCGCCTCTGTGGTCGCGGAGATCATGGCCGAGCACCCGTGCCGGGTGCTTCTTCTCGTGGAAGACCCCGCCGGGGGCGCAGCGCCACAGGCCACGGTCGCCGCCGTCTGCCATCGCCCGGCCGCGGGCGGCGGGCTGGTGTGCGGGGAGCAGGTCCTCCTGGCCGCCAGCGCGGAAGGGCGCCGGGCGGTGGCCGGTGCTGCCGTTTCCCTCCTCGTTCCGGACCTTCCCGTGGCGCTCTGGTGGCGGGCGGGGTCTCTCGAGGCGGATGAGCGCTTCGCCCGCCTCGCGGGGTTGGCGGACCGGATCCTGCTCGACTCCGCGAGCCTGGCCGACGGCCGCCCCGACTTTTCCGCGATCACGGGTCTTGTGGAGCGATACCGGGACGCCGCCCTGACGGACCTGCAGTGGGGTCGCCTCACCCCCTGGCGGAGCCTGACCGCCCAGTTCTTCGATCCGCCCGAGATGCGGCCGTGCCTCACCCGGGTGGCGGAGGTGACCGTGGTCTTCGGGCCCCAGCCGTCGGGCGCGAGCCAGGGTCTTCTCTATGCGGGCTGGCTGGCGAGCCGCCTCGGCTGGCAAGGGGCCGGGGCGGGCCGGCGCGAGGCGGACGGCGAGATCCGGGCGACCCTGGAGCGAGAGGGGGGAAGGGTCCGCCTCCACCTCCGGCCCGCCGCGGCGGGGGGGACCGAGGGGCTCGTCGGCGTCTCGCTCCTGGCAGAAGGGGAGCCGCCGGCGCGGTTCCGGCTGGACCGGGCGGCGGACGGGGCGTGCGTCGTGAGCGAAGTTGAGCTCGGCGGGCGGCCTCCCCTCAGCCGCACCGTCTGCGTGGAAGAGCCGAGGGAGGGTGAGCTGATCCGCCAGGAGCTGCGCGTTACGGGGCGCGACCGGATCTTCGAGGAGGCGCTCCGCGCCGCCGCCGCCCTCGTCCCGCGATGAGGAGAGGGGGGCTTCGGATCTTCCCGGACCGGGAGGCGTTAAGCCGGGAGGCGGCCAGGCGGTTCGTCGCCGCGGCAAAGAAGGCCGTCCGGGCCCGGGGCCGGTTCACCGTCGCGTTCTCCGGCGGCTCCACCCCCGCCGACCTCTATTGCCTCCTGGCGACCTCCTCCCACCGCGAGGGGCTTCCCTGGGACCGGACCCACGTCTTCTGGGGGGACGAGCGCTGCGTGCCGCCGGAAGACCCGGCCAGCAACTACGGCGCCGCCCGCGCCCTGCTCCTGTTGCACGTTCCCATCCCCGCCGCCAACGTCCACCGGATGCGGGGGGAGGAGGAGCCCGTCCGGGCGGCCCTGGCGTACGAGGCCGAGCTGCGCGCGGTCTTCGGTCCCCCGGCGGGCGGCGTCCCCCGCTTCGACCTCCTCCTCCTCGGCCTCGGCGAGGACGGGCACACCGCCTCCCTGTTCCCGGGCTCGCCGGTTCTCCGCGAGACCGAGCGGCTGGTGGCCTCCCCGTTCGTGGAGTCCCTCTCCGCCTCCCGGCTGACGCTCACGCTGCCGGTCCTGAACGCGGCGCGGGAGATCCTGGTCCTCGTCGCCGGCGGCGGGAAGGCGGCCGCCCTGCGGGAAGCCCTGGAGGGGGACAGGGACGCGCTGCCGATCCAGCAGGTGAGGCCTCGCGCGGGCGTCCTCACCTGGCTCGTGGACGCCGCCGCGGCCGAGCTCCTCCGTCCCCGGGGCTCGCCGCCCTCCCCCGCCTGAGCGCGGCATTCAGGTCGCCGGGAAGCCCGCGCCCGTGAGCGCGCCCCGGATCCGGGTCTCCTCCACCCGCGCGGGGTCGTAGCGGACGGCGACGGTCTTGCGCTCGACCGAGACCTCGATCGCCTCGACCCCTGGGACCTTCCCGAGTGCCTCCCGGATCGTCCGGGCGCAGCCGTCGCACCGGATCGCCGGGACCTGATACGTCCGGTCCATCGTTCCTCCTCGCGGGCGCGCCTCGCCGTGCGGGGCCCGCGGGAGCATTCTTCCCGCCGCCGTGCACGTCTGTCAAGCGCCGGGACATCCCTTGACACCCCCCGCGATCCGGCCTAGATTTGCTGCACACTCCACAACTTGCCCGTCCAGCCCGCGGGGGAGGTTCGATGCCCCTGGCTCGGGTTCCTGGGCAGAGTCTCGACGCCCTCGTTCACTATGGCGATGCTCGGCGGAGGCGTTGGTCTGTTCGCAGCCCACCTGAGCCGCCTGCCGTCAGGGGCGCCGAGGAGGAGGGGGCAGCCGTGTGGTCTGGCCAAAGATGGGGGAAAGGGGGACGGCCGTGAACGCGCTTCCACGCTCCCGCCGGGTGCGGCACCCGTGGGTGGCATTGTGGTTCCTGCTACCGAGCGCGCTCGTCGCGTATCCGCAGCCCGTTCCCGCGGAGCTCATGATCACCGGGAACGACGAGAAGGTGACCTTCGATGACGGCGGCGTGCTCAGGTTCAGCGCGCCGGGCAGGGATACGATCTCGATCGTCGATATCTCGAACCGCGAGTCGCCGAAGATCATCGCCAGCCTCCCGCTGATGAACTCGATCTTCGGCCCCCCTTCCAATCTCGCGATCACGCCGGACGAGCGGCTGGCCATCGTCGCGAACGCCATGACCTGGGTCCAGGAGGGTGCCGCCTGGAAGCCGGTGCCCGACAACAAGCTCTACGTGATCGATCTCCGGGCCAGTCCGCCGAAACACATCGGGACGGTCGAAGTGGGCAAGCAGCCCTCGGGACTCGCCATCAACGCGCGCGGCGATCTGGCGCTGGTGGCGAATCGGGGGGACAATTCCATCAGCGTGGTGTCCATCGACGGGAACGAGGTGAAGCTCGTCGAGACGGTGCCGACCGGAGAGCAGGTGGCCGCCGTGGTGTTCACGCCGGACGGGAAGCGCGCCGTGGCGGCGAAGTTCCCCAACCACAAGGTGGCGCTCCTGGAAATTGACGGCCGGAAGGTCACGTACACCAAGTATGACATGCCGGTCGGGCTCTGGCCGTATAACCTGGACGTGACGCCGAACGGCAAGCTCGCGCTCACGGCCGATAACGGCAACGGGGGCCGGTCGGACGGGCACGTGGATACGGTCAGCGTCATCGACCTCGAGGCCAGCCCGCCGCGCGTCATTGACCGGGTGGTCGTCGGCGACGCCCCGGAGGGCTTCGCGATCAGCCCCACGGGCGAGATCGCGGTCGCCATCCTGCTGGGCGGCAGCGATGGGCCGAAGAACGCGCCCTTCTACAACAGGAACGGCCGCGTCGTCGTCCTCAAGATCGACGGCAAGAAGGTGACCAAAGCCGGCGAGGTCGAAGTGGGCGGCGTTCCGGAAGGCGTCGTGTTCAGCCCGGACGGCAAGTATCTGTACATCGGGAACTACACGGACAGGGATGTGTCCATCCTCAAGGTCGAGGGCACGAAGGTGACGGATACCGGGAAGCGCTTGCAGCTCCCCGGCCAGCCGGCGTCGATGCGCGGCCGGGCCCGGTAGAGGCGGGCGGGGCCGTTCGCCCTGGACGGCGGAGGGTCAGCGGGGCTCGGACCGCGCAGGAGGCGGGTCATGAACCGGAGAGCTTTTCACTCGATTCGGCTCGCGTTCCTTCTCATTGGGGTAGCAATGCTGGTTTCCTCGGCGGGGGCGGGCATTTTCCCCGCCGGTCCCCTCGTGCAAGTCTCGGGCGCCAGCCCGTTCGCGGCCTGCACCGTGGACAACGTCCCGGGCCAGCCCGGCGCGGTCTTCCTCCACAGCGAGGTCGAGCCGTGGATCGAGGTGGACCCGACCAATGCCTTGCACCTCGTCGGCGGCTGGCAGCAGGACCGCTGGTCGAATGGCGGGGCGCGGGGGAACGTGGCCGGCGTGAGCTTCGACGGCGGCCTCACCTGGGAAACCGTCGTCATCCCGAAAGTCACGCTGTGTTCGGGAGGCACCGCGGCCAACGGGGGAGACTTCAAGCGGGCCACCGACCCCTGGGTCACCTTTGCCGCGAATGGCGACGTGTACTTTTTCACCCTGTCACTCGACATCGAGGCGCCGTCGAACCGCCCGGCCGGCTTCGGCAAGAACGCCATGCTGGTGAGCAAGTCCGAGGACGGCGGGCTGACCTGGGGCGACCCGATCACCCTCATCCGGGACGAGGACCCGAAGTTCCTCAACGACAAGAACTCGATCACGGCCGACCCCTTCGACGCCGACTTCGTCTACGCTGTCTGGGACCGACTGGATGTCCCGGTGGGGACCATCATCCACCCCGAGCTCGTCCTGGGCTTCAAGGGCCCGGCGATGTTCTCTCGCACGACGAACGGGGGGCAGAGTTGGGAGCCCGCGCGGATCATCTACAACCCGGGCGGGAACAACCAGACCATCGGAAACCAGATCGTGGTACTCCCCGACGGCACCCTCCTCAACTTCTTCAACGAGATCCTGAACTTCAAGAACTCGGACAAGGGCAACATGTTCGAGTTCAACCTCGCGCTCATCCGGTCCACGAACAAGGGGGCCACCTGGAGCCAGGGGCAGCCCACCCGGGCGGCCAAGATGCAGTCCCTCGCCCTGTTCCGGGCGTTCGGCGTCGTCGATCCTGACGGTCTTGCCCCGACCGGAATCCGCACGGGCGACGTTCTGTTCGACGTTGCGGTGGACCTGAATCCCGGCAGCCCCGGCTTCGGCAACCTCTACGCCGTCTGGCAGGACGCGCGCTTCAGCGGCTTCGCCCGCGACGAGATCGCGTTCGCCATGTCCACGGACGGCGGCCGCACCTGGTCGGCCCCGGTCAAGATCAACCAGACCCCGAGCAACGTCCCGTCCGGGAACCGGCAGGCGTTCACCCCGAGCGTGCACGTCTCGGCCGACGGTATCGTCGGGGTGACCTACTACGACTTCCGGAACAACACTCCGAAGCCGAAGACGCTCCCGACCGACTACTTCATCGTGCACTGCCACCAGTCGGCCACCATCTCCTGCGCCAAGCCGGCCAACTGGGGGAATGAGGTCCAGCTCACCGACGCCTCCTTCGACATGCGGAAGGCGCCCTTTGCCCGGGGCTTCTTCACGGGCGACTACGAGGGGCTGACCGCGTCGGGAGACAAGCTCGGGGCGCTCTTCTCCATGCCCCACGGCGCCGATCCCGCCAGCGTCTTCTTCCGGCGCGTCGGCCCATAGCGGTGTTGGCAACGAACAAGCCGGTGGGGAGGGGAGTCATGGGGAGATGGTCTCTGGGGGCGTTCGTCGTCGGAGGATTGCTGCTTGTCGCGGCAGGTCCGGTGCAAGCGGATCACGATGGCGTGGTCCGCTTTGCCGTCCTGCCCAAGCCCGGTCCAGGGTTCCCCGAAGGGATTGCGGCCGACGCGGCCGGCAACATCTTCGTGGGAACGTTCGACTTTGGCACGGCCAATGTGGTCCACGTCTTCGGCCTGAGCGGCCGCCTCCGGGAGACGATCCCGTTGCCGACCGGGGTGGTTCCCCTCGGGCTGGCGGTCGACGGGGCGGGGGACCTTTACGTGGCGGATTTTCTCAACGGAAACGTACTCAGGTTGGTGCCCCCCAGCGGTACACCGGCCGCGACGTTCAATGTCTGCGGCGGGGTTGGAGCGGGGTGCGGCCTGAACGCCATCGCCTTCGACGCGGCCGGTGACCTCTTCGTCTCGGACTCGTTCGGAGGGAAGATCTTCAAGATCGACCTCCCGGGCGGGTCGGTGTCCACCTTCTTCGAGGGCGACCTCCTCGAGCCAGGAAGTCACGGCTTCCCTCCGTTCGGGGCGAATGGGCTCGCATTCAATGCGGCAGGGGACCTCTTTATCGCCAACACCGCCGATGACCGGATTCTCAAGCTGGACCTGCCGGCGAAGGCTTTGACCATCTTTGCGGAGAGTATCAACGGGGCCGACGGCATTGCCTTCGACGCCCTGGGGCGACTATGGGTCGCGGCCAACCAGGGGGACGAGGTCGTGGCCCTCAACATCAGCGGCCGGGTGATTGCTCGGCGCGGCTCCTTCGAGGGGGTTGGGCCCGACGGGGCTCCCCGGGGGCTTCTCTTCCCCGCGAGCATCGTCTTGAGCCGGGGGAGCATCTTCGTCACGAACCTGGCGCTCACGCTGACGGGGGCGGATGGCGACGAACCCGAGGAGGACGTCACCACCTTTACCGTGTCGCGGATCCCGGTCGGAGTCTCCGGGCGGTAAGTCCGCCATCATCGGTGACAGACATCCCTTGGGCGCCGGCACCTCCTTGCAACGCAGCCTGACCGTTCACGGGTTCACCACCAGGCCCAGCGGGGGCCGGAAGGGAGACGCTATGCGCACGGGGAGAGTTGTTGTGACCCTGTTATTCTTGGCGATGGCTCTGTGGGTCCCGAGGGTTGCGCAGGCTCAGGGCGTTTCGGAGCGCCTGACAGCGCTGGAGGCCACGGTGGCGGCCCTGCAGGCCGCCCTGGCGAGCGAGACGGCGGCGCGGCAGGCGGCGGACGCGGCGCTCCAGACGGCTATCAATAACGAGGCGGCAGCTCGCATGGCCGCTGACAGCACATTGCAGAACAACACTGACGCTGAGGGGGCAGCTCGCATTGCCGCTGACACCCAATTGCAGCAGAACATTGACGCTGAGGCGGCAGCTCGCGCTGCGGCTGACACCGCACTCCAAAGTCAGCTGGATACCGCGAATCTGGCCATCGGCACGCTGCAAACCGACGTGGCTGCCTTGCAGGCGGGCAACGCCCTCGTCCAGGCCCTGACTCCGCATGTAAGCGTGGTCCAGGGCGCGGTCAACGACCTCACCGGCCCCCACATCTTCATCACCGGAGCCAATGTCCACATTCAGAGCGGCTCAGGCGCCACGGACGACAGCATCTTTTTTCCCGGCGGCACGCTCACCGGCAAGGGGAACCTCATCGTGGGCTACAACGAGCAGCGTCCTTTCGGCTTCACGGCTGCCGCCCGGACCGGCTCCCACAACCTCGTTGTAGGGCCTAACCACGGCTTTTCGAGCGTTGGGGGACTTGTGGCGGGCCGCTTCAACACCGTCAGTGGCCCGTTTGCCACCGTCAGCGGAGGGAACATCAACACGGCCAGCGGAGAGCTTGCGAGCGTCAGCGGGGGCATCAGCAACGATGCCACCGGCAACTTTGCCAGCGTCAGCGGGGGGTTTAACAACGAGGCCAGCGGCACCCGTGCCAGCGTCAGTGGGGGCCAAAGCAACACGGCCAGCGGGGTCAGTGCCACCGTCAGCGGAGGTGCCCAGAACACAGCCAGCGGCAGCAGTGCTACCGTCAGCGGGGGCGAGAACAATACGGCCAGCGGCGGCTTCTCCGCCGTCAGCGGGGGCGGCAACAACACGGCCAGTCATCTCGACGCTACCGTCAGCGGAGGCTTCGGCCAGATCACCTCGGCCGATTCGCAGCACGTTCCGTAGTCGCCATGGCGGGGACTCCTGATCGGCTGAGGAAAGGAGGTGACGCAAGGTTATGGCGAAAATTCTCTTCATCGTGACCCATGGAACCGATGACCCCACGCGAGCCGCACTTCCCTTTGTGGCCGCAAAAGGTGCGCGTGACGCCGGCCACGGGGCATCCATCGAGCTGACAGGGGAGGCGGTGTGGCTCATGCGCGATACCGTCGCGGAGAATGCGAAAGGGGTCGGATGGCCAACCGTCAAGGAACTGCTCGGAGCAGTGATCGCGGCGGGCGTTCCGATCCACGTCTGAACGGGGTGAGCCCGCGCCCGCGGGATAACCGACCAGGATTTGGTCGGTAAGAATGCCTCATTCACAAACCCTGTCGAGTTTGCGAACCGCATCGTGGCGCACGACCGGGTCGTCTCGTTTTAGACCGCTATCGATCTAGGAAACCTTCCTACGGGTCGGGGGCCCTCCCGGATGCCCTTCGCCCGATCGCGGAGTTGCGTCGCGTGCGCCGGTGTGCGATGGTCCGCTAACTGAGCTCTCCTAAGTTCCCGCCGCTACGGCCCGCCTTTGCCATAATCGCTTGACGCTCGCGCAGAGGGTAGGATAGCCTCGCTCGAAGGCCGGTCAGATCACGCCGCCGCGCATCACGCCGCCGCCGGGGCTTGCCGCCGGGAGGGCGGGGCGCTCTGCCGGCGGCGCGAACTTTTTGGACCATCATCAGGGGGTGTGCCATGGACCGAGTGGGGTGCCGAGTCAGGGGAGCGCTGCTGGCCATCGGGATCGTTTGCCTGGCGGGCGGGGGCGTGGCCGGCGCAGCCGGGCCGAGGAACGGAACGCCGGACGGCGCGGCCCCCCCCGGCCCTCTCCGACTGACCCTCACGGCACAGGTCCCGGCCGAGCCATCGCCCCCCTCCGCCCCCTCCCTCACGGTCACGCCCGAGGGGACCCTCCCCCTCCCCCTGCGCGACGCCATCGCCCAGGCCCTCCGCCAGAACCTGGACCTGCTCATCGAGGGCTACAACCCCCAGGCGCGGACGCAGGAGGTCACCCGGGAGGACGCCGCCTTCGATCCCGCGGCCTTCGCCACGCTGATGCACAGCGAGTCCAAGACCCCCTCCGCCTCCACCGTGGGCGGCTTCACCGCCTTCGCCCACAGCGAGCGGGAGACCCAGACCGGGAACATCGGCCTGCGCAAGCGCTTCACCCTGGGGACCGAACTCGAGCTGGCCTTCAACAACGATCGAACCGACTTCAACTCGGCCAGCCAGGTGGTGAACCCGGGCTACCGGACCGACCTCACCCTGAGCCTCACCCAGCCGCTCCTGAAGAACTTCGGGTTCGAAGCGAATGAGACCCCGCTCCGCCTCGCCAAGGGCAACCTGACCATCGCCCAGGCCGTCCTCGCGCAGCGAGTGCAGGCGGTGGTGGTGGAGGTGGAGGGGGCGTACTGGGATCTGATCTTCGCCATCGAAGACCTGGAGTCCCGGCGCCGCTCCCTCCGTCTGGCGGAGGCGCTCGTCCGGCTCAACCAGGCGCGGGTCCGCGCCGGCGTC
>DASYVA010000024.1 GCA_036000645.1 Candidatus Methylomirabilis sp. | reverse complement strand
GGCCACACCTCGGCAAGGACGCGCCCCGCGTCGTCCAGGGCGGCCTTCACGTCGACGGCGTTGACGTCGTACAGCCCCGGGGCGACCTCCCGGACCCGGACCTTGCCGAGCACTTCCGCATCGAGTGTCGCGCCTGGCGTGGGGACGGGCTGCGGCGAGGGCACACTCCGCGCCTCGGGCGGGACCGCCGGGGAAGCCCAAGGGGGCCGGAGGACTTCGACCTCCAGGGTGGCCCGGGAGCCCTCCAGCGTGACGAGGAGGGGGTCCGGCTGGGTGAGGCGCTCGACGGCCTTGTACCGGTAGTGCACCTGGTCGAGGAGGACCGTGCCGGTGAAGCGATGGCCCGGAAAGCCGGGGATCGGGCTCGCGGGGGGCAGGGAGAGCGGTCGGCCGCTGGGCCCCTTGCGGAGGACGAGCGCCTGGGCCTCCACCCGCTCGACGGTCCACGATTGCGAGGGGTCGCCGGAATGGAAGAGGACATCCCGACGGGTGAATACCATCCGTGCCTTCCCGGCCTCACGGAGGATGACGGCGTAGCGGACCGGCTCGGGGAACCGGACCTCGGCGCTGGCCTCGCCCAGCGTGACGGCGCCCTCTCGCCCCCGCGCGGGCACCTCGGCGGCGAGCGGGGTGGCGGCCGGGTTGGTCGCCGTCAGGGCGCCAACGACGAGCGCGCCCCCGTAGAAGAAGCGTATCCACAGACGGCGGCGGGGTCGGCTCATCGCGTTGTCTTCCTCGCGCGGCCGGCCGAACGGGCCCGCACCAAGTAGTACGGGCCGAGACCGCCCGCGAGGACCGCGCCCCCAGCGAACGCGAAGGCGAGCACCGGCCAGGTCAGCGCCAGGTGTGTCCACCAGACCACCGGCCAGAGGAGGCCGCGGGTGGTCACCCGGAGCGCCTCATGCTGGCGAATAACATCGGCGAGTGGTGGGCTGACGCGGTAGTAGGCGGCGACGGCCCAGCGACCCGCGGCGTGCGGGAGGAGGTACCGGTCGCGGAAGGCCCGCAGGGTCTCCACCTCGGCGGCCAACGGCGAGCCGAAGGCGGCGGTTGCGATCATGCACCCGTCTATCGGTGCTGTACCGGGGGCCCCGGGTTCGGCGATCGTGAAGTTGGCGTTGCTGGCATCCTGCCCGGTGGCAGGTGTCACGGAGGTGTCTGTGGCCGTCACCCGGATCCGCCCCTGGGTCGTTGTGTCCGCAGAGGTCGGTGTCCAGGGGAACGAGCTGGAGCTTCCTGGCAGATTTGTCACGATAACGGTGGGGAAGGTGAGGCCGCCGTCCGTAGACAGGTGAATCTCCTGGCTCGCGATGAAGCCGCTCGGGTCCGATGAAGTCCAGGTGATGTTGAACGAGAAACCCACCGTCAGGGTCTGGCTACCGTTTGGCGCAGTCACCACTACCGAGGGGGGGGTGGCCGTGCCGCCTCCCGCCGTGACCTGCCCGACGATGTCCGTCGTTGCCCCACCCTGTGCGTCCTGCCATACCACGACGAACTCGTTCGCGTTGACGTTGAAAGACAGCTGTGGAGCAACTCGATCGCTCGATGGATCCGTACTCCGGATCTCGAAATTGCCCCCGGAGAGGTTCCCGTCCGCAGCGACCCGTTGCGCGAAGACGTCGGAGAAGGGGCCACCGGCACTGAGGTCTTCCCAGACCACCAGAAACTGATTCGCGGTGGCGTTGTGGCCGACAGCGGGCGCGGTCTGGTTGTTGGTGGCGTTCGAGATGGTGATCTCGCTCGTCCCGCTCAGGGTGCCGTTGGCATCGACGAGCCGGCCCGAGATGTCGGAGAGCGTGCCGGCCTGGAAAGTCTGCCACACCACGAGGAACTGGTTGGCCGTGGAGTTGTAGGCGACAGCGGGCACGGTCTGGTCGCCGGCGGCGGCGGAGATGGGGATCTCACTGCTGCCGAGGAGGTTGCCGCCGGCGTCGACGCGCCGCCCCGCAATGTCCTGGCCCTGGGAGACCCCCACCTGGAATGTCTGCCACACCACGAGGAACTGGTTGGCCGTGGAGTTGTAGGCGACAGCGGGCACGGTCTGGTCGCCGGCGGCGTTCGAGATCGTGAATTCCGCTGTGCTGAGGCTGCCATCTGCGTTGACAAGCCGCCCAAAGATGTCCAAGCCCGTCCCGGCGTCGGGGTCCTGCTCCTGCCACACCACGAGGAACTGGTTGGTCTGGGAATTATAGGTCACGGCGGGTGCCGTCTGGTCGTTATCGGTATTCGAGATCGTAATCTTCGTGCCGCTGAGGGTGCCGTCGGCGTTCACGAGTTGGCCCGAGATATCTAAGAGCGTCCCGGCCAGGGGGTCCTGCTCCTGCCACACCACCAGGAACTGGTTGGTGGAGGAGTTGTAGGCCACGGCCGGCGCGAGCTGGTCGTTCGCGGCGTTCGAGATGGTGATCTTTGAGCCGGTAAGGGACCCGTCCCCGTTCACGAGTTGGCCGGAGATGTCGAAGAGTGTTCCGGCCTGAAAGTCCTGCCAGACGACGAGGAACTGGTTGAGGTTCGGGAGGGCAGCAATAGCGGGTTGTTCTTGTGCCGAGGAGGCGGCGGGGGTGATCTCGAAGAATGTCTGCGCCCAGGCCGGACCTGACAGAAGCAGCCCGATCAGGGCGCCCAAGGCGAGACCGGTACGGTGGGGATGCTCCAACGGCACCTCCTGCCTGGGTCGCGGTTCCGCGGGACGGTAGCAGTGATGCCGATCTATTGGTAAGGCCATCGTTTAGCTGGTCGCCTGCTCCTCCCCGGGGGGTGTGGCGCCTCCGGAGGAGGGAGCTGGTGGAGGCGGGGGAGCCTCAGCGGGTGGCGGAGCAAGCTCGATCGCCGCCACGGGGGGAGGCACCACAGCGGCCGCAGGGGGGGCCGCGGGCTTCGGGGCGGCCGCAACCTCCGCCCGTTTCTTCTTGCCCTTCTCGGCGCGGGGAGCGGCTGTTTTCGCCGCTGCCCTGGCGGCCTTCCGCCTAACCTTGCCCGCCTCCTTCTTCCGGTGCCGCCGCCGCCTGAGCTCCCGCTCCCGCTCCCGCATACCGGCTCCTTTCGCTACCAGTCCCGGTACCGCTCGCCCTTCCCTCTGAACCGCTTGAACCCGACATCCGTGCTGCGACTGCGCACGTCCTTGATCCCGGAGGGCACCCCCGCCGTATCCACCTGGTACTCGAGCACCCAGTCCGCCTTCCCGGTCATCGGGTCCGGGTAGATCCGCCGGAGGTAGCGCCGGGTCGCGAGCTGGGTCTTATCCTCCAGCAGATCTTCCAGCTTTTGCGGGAAGCGCTTGTGCACCGCCTGGTAGGCGGTGATGGCGCGATCGAACTCGTTCAGGCGGAAGAGGAGCTCTTCCTCCTTCTCCCGCTGGACCAGGGTCCGCCAGACGGGGGCGGCGACCGCCGTCGCGATGCCGATCAGGACGATGCTGAACAGGAGGGCCAGGTACAGGATCCCGGCCTCACCACTCCCGGTACGGGAGCCCGTTGAGCCCCACCTGCTCGCTGCCGCTGTGGACATCCACGATCCCGTTCTCCTGGCCCTGCTCGTCGGTCGCATAGACGAAGGTCCAGGTATCACCCCGCGCCGTAATGGGATCCACCGGGACCCGCCGCAGGTACCGCTTCTCGACCAGCACCTCCAGCGTGGGCGGGTACTGCTCCTGGTCGGCGTAGTACTGGTCAATCACGTCCCGGAGGATGAAGAGGTTCTCCTTCAGCGCGGCCTCCTTCGCCTTCATGACCCCCATCTGGAAGGAAGGGAGGGCGATGGTGGCCAGGATGCCGATGATGGCCACCACGATGAGCATCTCGATGAAGGTGAACCCGCAGCGATCCCGCATGGGCCGTCTGCTACCAGGTGTCATAGGTGGTCCCGTCGAGTGCCGTGGCCTTGCTGGAGGAGCGCACATCCCACACGTCTCGCGCGTCGCTCACCGTCGAGTCGATGCTGTCGGTGTAGGAGCGCCTGACCCAGGGGGTATCGGAGGCCATCGGATCCCGAGGAATTCGTCGCAGGATCTTGGTCTCCACCACCTCCTCGAGGGTGAGAGGATAGCCGGTCCGGTCCACGTTCACGCGCTGGACGAAGATCTCGCGCTTGTCCTTGGCGTTGTTGCGCGCCTTGTCGTACTCCGCCTTGAAGAGGTCGATCCCCTCCCGGAGCTCCCGGAGGGTCCGCCGCAGCTCCAGCTCCCGGGAGCGCTTGACCGTCACCTCCGCGAGCGGCATGGCCACCGCCGCCAGGACGCCGAGGACGGCGAGGACGACCACCAGCTCGACGAGGGTCAACCCCCCGGATGCCCGGAGGCAGCGCCGCCAAACACCCCGGCGCATCGTCACTCCTCGGGCGGCCCCGGCGGCGTCGGGACCCCCGGGACGCCTGGGACCCCCGGTGCGGGAGGCCCGACGCGGGGCGGGACAAGGGGACGCGGAGGCTCGGGCGGGATGAGGGCCGCCGGCGCCGCCACCGGGCCGGCCTCGAAGGACATGGCGGTGCCGGACCAGAACGTCTGGACGTCTTCTGCCGCCGGCTCCACGACCTTCACGAGCCGGGGCGTGACCGAAATGATGACATCGGTCCGAATCTTCGTCGTGGCCACGTTGGAGAAGAGGCGGCCGAGGAACGGGATGTCCCCGAGCAAGGGAAGCTTGTCGGTCGTCACGGTCGTGTCGTTCTGGATGAGGCCGCCCAGCAGGCGGGTCTCCCCGTCCCGGACCTTGATGAAGCTATCCAGGTTCCGGGTATTCACGCTCGGGAGCAGATCCCCCCCGATGGCCGCCCCCACGGAGGAGATCTCGAAGTTCAGCTCGATCGTGACGTCCCCGTTCAGGTGGATGGTGGGGGTCAGGGTGAGCTTCAGGCCGACGTCCCGGAACTCGACCCGGGTCTCCTGGATCGTGCCGGCCGGCGTGCCCCCCGTCGTCGGGGTCGCCGTGGTTGCGGTGGAGGAGCTGATGGTGGAGATCTGGAACGGCCGCCGCTCGCCGATGAGGATTCGGGCCTTCTGCCGGTCCAGGACCCGGACCGTGGGGCTCGCGAGTGTCGTGGTGTCGGCCAGGTTCTTCAAGATATTGAGGGTCACCGCGGGGCTGGGGAGGGCCAGCGTGGAACCCCCCAGCTGGTCCTGGAAGCTTTCGCCCACGATGACGGTGGGAACGTTGAGCTTGACCTGGTAGGCCTTATCGAAGAGGAGACCGAGGTTGTCCCGCGCGTCCGCCTTGACCTCGATGATCTCCAGCTCGATCTCCACCTCCCCGATGCCCCGGTCGTTCGCGTGCAGCAGCTTCTTGGCCAGGGCGACCTTCTCGGGGGTGTCCCGAACCACCAGGGCGTTGAGCTTCTCGTTCACGAAGATCTGCCGGGTGTTCAGGATGGTCCGGAGGAGGTTCACCTGGGTCTTGGCTTCGGTATCCCCCAGGTAGAAGGTGTGGACCACCAGGTCGTCGTACTGCTGGTGCTTGGCCGGGGTATCCGGGATCACCACGAGGGTCCGCGGCCCCACCTGCTTCGCAAAGAGACGGTTCGTGGAGAGGAGGAGCTCGAAGGCGTCCCGCAGGGGGAGATCCTTGATGTAAGTGGTGATCCGCTTGGCGGTCAGCCCCTCGTCGAGAAAAATGTTCACTCCCCCGAGGCCGGCGACCACCTCCAGGACGTCCTTGACGTCGGTGTCCTTGAATCGCAGGGAGACCGGCTTCAGCGGCAGGGAAGTCAGCCCCCGCGCCTCTGCTTCCCGCTGCTGGGCTTCCAGCGCCTCGCCCACCCCGGCCCGCGCGGTCACCTCGGCGAAGAGGGCCTCTACCTCGGGGTGGTCGGGCGCGAGCTGGCGGGCCTCGGCCAACAGCCGGGCGGCATCCCGGTACGCGCCGCGGCCGGCCACCTCCTTCGCCCGGTTCAGGAGCATGACCGCCCGCCGCCGGTCCGTGACCCGCGCGGCGGCGGCCCGGGCGGTCGCGTGGTCCGGGTTGTACTGCAGGGCCCGGTGGTGAGCGGTCAGGGCATCGTCCAGCGCTCCCTCCCGCTCCAGGCGCGTCCCCTCCCGGAAGTAGAACTCGGCGGCCGCCCTGAGCGTGCGGACCAGGCCGATGCGGGCCTCCACCGACTGCGGGTCCTTCACGAGGGTCTCGGTGTAGCGGGCGATGGTGGCGTCGAAATCCGACGCCGTCAGCGGCTCGCCCGTCGGGAGCCTCCCGGTCTGGGCGCAGGAGGCGAGCCCGAGGGCCAAGACCGTGGCGGTGGCCCACCCCGCGAACTGTCGCCAAACGGTCGTCATGGTCCACT
Organism: Candidatus Methylomirabilis sp.; assembly: GCA_036000645.1. Lineage (NCBI taxonomy): Bacteria > Methylomirabilota (SeqCode) > Methylomirabilia (SeqCode) > Methylomirabilales (SeqCode) > Methylomirabilaceae (SeqCode) > Methylomirabilis (SeqCode) > Methylomirabilis sp. (SeqCode). The sequence goes on along the minus strand of DASYVA010000024.1, from coordinate 2,893 downwards.
CCCTTCGCGCAGCACGGGCGCGAATCAGGGCGAGAGGGTGAGCCGGGCCTCCCGGGTCCCGTCCGGTGTGGCCAGGATGATGCTGTCTTCGGTGATGCGAGCCACCAGGTACTGGTTCAGGAAGAGCTCCTTCTCCTCGACCGTGAGAAACTCCCCCCCGCGGCTGAGGAAGCCCAGCACCCGCCCCCGCTCGCGGGCGAACCCCAGGAACTTGAGCCCCTTGAGCCCTTCCAGGAACGGATCGGGGGGCGGAGCCGCGATGGGGGCGGGTGCCGCGCCCCCGAGCTTGGGAGGGGGAGGCGGCGCAGGCGGCTCCACCACGCCGGCGAAAAGGTTCTTCGGTGTCTCGGGCAGGGAGGCGCCCCGGGCCCGCAGGAGCTCGATCCGGAGGCGGGGCGGAGCGGCGGTCGCCTTGACCGCTCGCGCTTCGACCCGCGTGGGCGCGGTCGCTTGAGTCGGGGAAACGGGTGGCGCGGACCGGCTCCAGCGGGCGAGGAGGAGTGCGCCCCAGACGAGGATCAAGAAGGCGAGGAGGGCCCACTGGCGCTGAGTGGCCTTCATGAGCCGTCCTCCAGCGCGGCCGCCGGCTGGGCATTTGCTGCCGGGGGCCGCTCGAACCGGAAGTAGGCCGTCAGGCTCAGCCGGGCGCTCACGTGCCCCTCGCCGGGCCGTCCCGTGGCGGCCAGGTGGGTGATGGCCAGGCGCCCCCGCATCCGCTCCAGGTCGGCCAGGAACCGGCGCAGGTCGGCGTACCCCCCCTCGACGCGCATGGCGATCCCGAGCTGGAGCAACCCCTCCTTCGGCACGTCGGCGGGCTTGTAATCGATTCCCGCCACCTTGAGGCGGGCCGCGGTGGCCCGGTTGCTCAGGTGCCCGACCAGCGCCACCACCTCCCGCCGCAGCGGGAAGCTCGCGCGCAGGCGGCTGATCTCCGCCTCCAGGCGCTGGGCCGTCTTCACCCGTCCGGCCCCATCCCGCAACGCCCGGAGCTCTGCCTGCAGCGCGTAGAGTCGCTCCTCCCGGGCGGCCGTCTGCCGGAGCAGGGGGAGATCGAAAGCCGGGATGGCGGCGGCGTTCACCAGAAAGAGGAACGCGGCCGCCCCGGCCAGCGCGGTCGCCGTGGGGTCCGTGCGCACGAGCCGCCAGAACTCCTTCACCTACACCCTCTCCTGCTGCAGCTCCAGCCGGATCTCGAACTCCAGGACCTCCCGCCCGCTTCGCGCGTCCTTGCGGCCGCCGTGCCGCAGGAGGAAGACCCGGGTAAAGACGGACCGTCCCTCCAGGCGCCGCACGAAGCCGGTCAGGGCCTCGAGCGTCCGGGCCTCCCCGCGGAGTTGCACCGCGGTGAGCTGCTGGTCGGGGCGGACCTCCACCAGGCCGACCCCCTCGGGAAGCGCAGCCTCCAGCTCGTTCAGGAGGCCCGTCCAGGAGAAGGCGGAGGCCTCCAGCAGGCCGTTGTAGAAGCGCACCCGTTCCGCCAGGCCTGCGGGCCACTGGGCCGGGCCGGTCGCCCCCCCGCTCCCCGCTCCCGCCTCCTCCCGCTCAGCGGCCCGAGCAGTCCAGGTGTCCTCCAGGCTGGCCAGGTGGGCACGCCAGCGGGCATACAGCAGGCCGTGCACGACCGTTGCCACGAGGAGCAGGAGCACGGCTCCCGCCAGGCCCCGGCGCAGCAGCGCCCGGCGCCGGGCGGCGGGAGAGGCCAGGTTCAGAGCGAGGCGCATCAGAAGCCTCCGGTTGGGCTCAGGGCTGCTCCGGCTGCTGCGGCCTCAGCCGGGGTGGGGGGGAGGCCGTCCCAGGGGGCCTCCCAGGCCGCCACGCCATCCCCGAGGACCTCCGCGGGAATCCGAAGGGTCGTCTCGAGCCCTGCCGCGACCGCGCCGAGGTCCCCCTCTCCGGCGAGGAGCAACCGCGGCGGGGCGGCCAGGCCCTCCCGCCCCGTCGCGAACTCCAGGGACGCCTCGACCTCGCGGACGATAGCCGCGGCTTGCCCGTCTGCTGCGGCCAGCGGAACGGAGCGCGCGTAGGCCGGGATCCCGTCCTGCCGGAGGAGCAGCCCGAGGGCACCGCCCCCCAGGTGCAGCAGGCCCTCCGAGCCCTCCCCTCCGGTGACGCTGTCCCAGGCGTTGTGGAGGCAGATCAACGCGCTGGCGGTGTACACGAGAGACCCGCCCGCACGGGCGATGAGATCCTCGAGCTGGGAGAGGAGCGCCTCCTGGGCCAGGAGGAGGGCGACCTGGGCCGTCGCCCCTTCGCGCCGGAGGACCTGGGAAGCGAGGCGGGCCTCCTTCGGGGGGAACGGGAGGAGGTCAGCCGTCTGCCAGAGGAGGAGGGTCCGCAGCTCCTCGCCTTGTGCCTGCAGCTCCGGGAACCGGAGCACTTGAGCGAGACAGCTTCCGTCGGGCAGCGCGAGGGCGATCTCGGAGCGCCGAGGGCTCAGAGCCAGCGCCTCCCGGAGCGCTGTCAGGATCGTCCCCTCGTCAGCGATGGTAAGCCCCTGTGGGCCGGGAACGAGGGCTCCGGCGGGGAGCGGCGTCGTGTGCCGGGCGGTGACCTGCAAGCGGCGTCCCCGCCGGGCGACGCGGACCGCCTGGAGCTCGCCCGGGCGGAGGCTCAGGCCCAGCGGGAGCCGCCAGCCCATGATCACTCCGCCACCGTCACCCGGTTGGTCTCGGCGACGGTGGTGAGGCCGGCCCGGACCTTCTCCAGGGCCGCCTCCCGAAGGAACGTGGTCCCAGCGGCGGCGGCGGCGGCGCGCAACTCTCCCCCCGGGCGCCGGGCCAGGATGGCCTCCTGGAAGCGGTCGCTCACCTCGACCAGCTCGAAGATCCCGGTCCGACCCATGTAGCCGGTGCCGTGGCAGGCGGGGCACCCCCGGCCCTGGAACAGGGGGACG
>DASYVA010000023.1 GCA_036000645.1 Candidatus Methylomirabilis sp. | reverse complement strand
CGGATGATCTCGTCCAAGGTGAGAATCTCGGGCCCCCCCAGCTCGAACACCTTGCCGGTCGCCTCGGCCTTGTGCACGGCGGCGGCCGCCACGACCGCCACGTCGAAGACCGATACCGGCTGCACCCGGTTCTTGCCGTTGCCGATGACCGGGACCACGGGGAGGTAGCGAACGAACGTCACGAACTTGTTCAGGCTCCGGTCCTCCGGGCCGTACACCCAGGAGGGACGGAGGATCACGTACTGCAACCCGCTCAGCCGGATCCGCTCTTCCGCCATGGCCTTGGCCTGGAACCAGGGCTGGGTCTTGACGGGCGAGGTCCCCGCCCCGCTCATGTAGACGAACCGCTTGACCCCGTTGTCCAGGCAGGTCCAGACCAGCCGCGCCGTCCCCATGCCGTCAATATTAATGTAGGTGTGGCCCTTGCGCCGGTTCTCCACGGGATGGTTCGGGAACTGGACGCAGTGGACGACGCAGTCCATCCCGCGGGTGGCCGCCTTCAGGGAGACCTCGTCGGTCACGTCGCCCGCCACCATCTTCACGCGGTCGCCCCAGCGGTGAGGGGCGGCGGGGATGCGCGTCAGACAGAAGACCTCGTCCTGGCCCTTCACGAGCTCATCAATGATGTGCGACCCGATGAACCCCCGCCCCCCCGTCACCAGGACCTTCATGGGACCTCCCCCTCTTCGTCCTCCGGCATCCATCCCGCTGCCAGGGTAATTGTCCTGCAGGTGGCCGGCGCTGTCGGCCCATCCGGGTCCGAGGGCTGAGGGCGTCGCCGGCTCCTCCTTTGTAGCGTCCCCGGGCTTCCCACCCAAGAGAAAAGCGGCGGGTTGTCCTGTTTACCCCGCATGATGCTTCCGGGGCGGTATTTCCTCCAGGCTCTTGACAACCATACTTCTGTTTAGTATATTGAGCCCATGATGACCGCCTCACCCCTGGCCGGGCCCGGCCGCAGCCCCGTCACGTTCCGGGATCTGCTGGGGGAACCGCCCCCGAGGCTCCTGCTCCTCACGGGCCCGAGGCTCACCCTGCAGCTCGGCACGGCCTTCGCCGCCCGGCGGCTTCTCCGGGGCGGCCGGGTCCTCTACGTAGACGGGGCCAACGCCTTCGACCCCTACGTCCTCGTCCGGATCGCGCGGCGGGCCGGGGCGGACGCCCGCGGCCTCCTCTCCCGCCTGAAGGTAAGCCGGGCCTTCACCTGCCATCAACTGGAGACGCTCCTCTGCGAGCGGTTGGCCGCGGCGGTCATCGCCGAGCGCCCCGGCCTGGTGGTGGTCGCGGGGTGGAGCGACCTCTTCCACGACGAGAACGTCCCGGAGCGGGAGGCGATGCGGCTGCTCGAGCGGACGGCGAGCGCGGTGCAGCGCGTGGCGGCCCGGGCGGTCCCGGTCCTGGGGACCCACCTGACCGAGCCCGAGACGTCGCGGCTGCCGCGGCTCACCTCCTGCCTCACGGCCGCGGCGGAGGGGGTCATCGCCGTCACCCGGGAGGAGGGGGAAGTGCGCCTCCGGCGGGTCAAGCCGCCATCACCCGCCCTGCCCCCCCTCGCGGTGGAGGAGGGGAGCCTGCTGCCGTTCTTTAGCCTCCGCCCCATCTGGCGGGCGGAGTGACGGGAGAAAGGGGGCCGCGATGGGCCGGACCGTCATGCCGATCAGCCGCGCCATCGAGGAGGAGTTTACGTCCTGGGGGAAGTTCCGCCGGGCCCTCCGGAAGGAAGACCAGGAGGCGCTGGAGGCCATGTTCTGCGCCGCCAAGTTCCACGTGGCGGCCGCCGCCTACGCCTCCCGTCTCAGCCCGCTGGAAGCTATCCTGGTCTCGGTCCTCCTGGAGCACCAGAAGGCCCTGACCCGCCTGGAGCGAAAACTGCTTGCGCCTGACGCTCCGGGCGGCGATAAGTAAGGTCCGAGACGCCGCGCCCCAAGAGGACAGCCGCCGTGCCTTCCCGCCCAGCAGCGCTGCCCCGTCTGCAGTTTCGCCCGCTCACGCCAGAGCGGTGGTAGGATCTCGCGCGGTTGTTCGGGGAACGCGGGCCTGCGGCGGCTGCTGGTGCATGTTGCTGAAGGTCGCTGTCGCGTACGCGAAGGCGCACGGCTGGCGTCGGCGTTCCGCAAGACGGGCTTCGTGGAGGTGCTCCGGCGGTCGCAGACGCGCCCGATCATGCGGTACACCGTCGCGAGGCGGTGAGGACGGCACCGTGCTCGCCTGGCTTGGCGGCCATGATTGACTTGGAAGACGAGACCTTTGACGGGACCTTCCCCTTCGCCCCGCGCTACCACGAGGTGAATGGATTTGCCATGCACTTCGTGGACGAGGGGGCCGGGGAGCCGGTCGTGCTGGTGCACGGAGACCCCACGTGGGGCTACCTGTGGCGCCGGTTCATCCCGGCGCTCTCCCAGCGCCGGCGGTGCGTCGTGCCGGATCACATGGGCATGGGCAAGTCGGGTGTTCCCGAGCAGCCGTACCCGTACCGCCTGCGGCACCACGTCGCGAATCTCGAGAGCCTCCTGCTGCATCTGGATCTGCGCGAAATGACGCTGGTGCTCCACGACTGGGGCGGGCCGGTCGGGCTGGGATTTGCGGTCCGCCACGCCGAGCGGATCAAGCGCCTCGTCCTCATGAACACCTGGGCGTTCGCTCCCTGGCCGGGCGGCCCGTTCCCGCGGCTGCTGGAGATCATCCGCTCGGAGCGCGGGGAGAAGTTCGTCTTGGACAAAAACGGCTACGTGGAGCCCGCCCTGGTGGGGACCACCCATCATCGGGAGCACCTGACGAAGACGGTTCGCGAGGCCTATCAGGCCCCCTTCCCCACCCCCGAGTCGCGCCTCGCCCTGCTGTGCTGGTCGCGGGACATCCCGGTCAGCCAGACGGATCCGTCGTACATGGAGATGAAGCAGATCGAGGAAGGGCTGTCCCGGTTCCGCAGCACACCGACCCTCCTGGTGTGGGGGATGCGGGACCCGGTCCTTTCGGAACCGGTCCTGCGCACCTGGCAGCGCCTCTACCCCCACGCGACCACCCGCGAGCTGGAAGACGCGAGTCATTTCCTCCAGGAGGATGCCCCCGAGCGGATCGTCGGGTGGATCGCGGCCTTTCTGGATGCGAGCCCGTGAGCGGGGGGACCGGATCGCTCTCTGGAGCCGTGGAACAAGTTTTGCACCCATGTAACTGCCGGTTTGCCGCGAAGGACGAGGGCAGTGGGGAACCAGGACACCGGAGGATAGGGCTCCCATGTTTGGGATGAAATGCCCCAAATGCGGGTTGATGCAGATACCCGCCCCCGCCTGCAAGTCCTGCGGCGCCCCGGCGCAGGCGCCGCCGCCGCGCCCGAGCCCGCCGTCGGCGCAGGCCAGGAGGGCGGTAGCCCCGCCCCCGCCACCGGCGCGACCCCTCCCCTCGATCGGGGAGAGGCCTCCGCAAGCCGCACCGGGCCCACGCCAGATCCACCGCCTGTCCTTCCACGGCGCGGGGGGATCGCTCTTCGGGATCCACATCGTCAACATCTTCCTAACCATCATCACGCTGGGCGTCTACTACTTCTGGGGTAAGGTCAGGGTCCGGACCTATCTCCTGAGCGAGAGCGAGTTCGACGGGGATCGGTTTGCCTACCACGGGACGGGCAAGGAGCTGCTCATCGGCTTCTTGAAGGCCATGCTGGTGTTCGGGTTGCCCCTGACGCTCCTGGCTGTGGTGCGGGACTTCCTCGACGTGGGGATCGTCGTCAAGGCGGTGGCGGGGGTGCTGGCGTACGCGATCGTCATGGTGTTCGTCCCGGTGGCCATGGTGGGGGCGCGCCGGTACCGCCTGAGCCGGACCTCGTGGCGGGGGATCCGGTTCTCCTTCCGGGGCTGGGCGGCGGCGTTCCTGAAGCTCTTCCTGAAGGCCTCGCTCCTCACGGGGCTCACGCTCGGCCTGTACTATCCCTTCTTCGACACGAAGCGGTACGCCTTCATGACGTCCCACGCCTACCTCGGCAACCAGAAGTTCGATTTCGACGGACAGGGGCGGGACCTGTTCTGGAGCTTCGTCCTCACCCTCCTGCTGACGGTCCCGACGTTCGGCCTGTGCTGGTTCTGGTTCCAGGCCAAGAGGCAGCGCTACTTCTGGGACCACACCACCTTCGCCGGCGCCCGCTTCCACTCCACGGTCACGGGCTTTCGCCTCTTCCTCCTGAGACTGGGGAACCTGTTCTTGCTGCTCCTCACCCTGGGCCTGGGCTGGCCCTGGGTCGTGGCGCGCAACGCCCGGTTCGCCTTCAGGTACCTCACGCTCGAGGGCCCCCTGGACCTGGCCGGCATCGAGCAGGAAGCCCAGGCGGTTTCTACCATCGGAGAGGGGCTGGCCGGCTTCCTGGACGTGGACTTCGCCTTCGGCTAGTGCAGTGTCCCGTAAATTCGGTACCCACTTATCGACGGAGCGGGTAGCCCTTGAACGTCCATCGAAAGGGGGCTGCCGTTCGATTCCAGTGATGGCTGAAGGTGTACAGTCTGGAGGCCATCGCCGCATCGGTCTGGAGGCTTGCCCGCTTGAGGCATTGGCGCTCGAGGATGCTGAACCAGAGCTCGATCTGGTTCAGCCACGAGGCATGCAGCGGCAGGAACTCCAGCCAGACCCGGCCCTGTTGGGTGGCCAGCCAGTCGCCCACGTTTCGATGCGTGTGGATCGAGAGGTTGTCGACGATCACGATAAGGCGCCCGTGGGGCCAGCGCTGGCGGAGCGCTCGCAGCAGTTCGAGAAACTCCTGGTGGCGCCGGCGGCAGCGGACCAGCGCAGTCACCCGTCCCGTTCGGACATCCAGGCCTGCGAGAATGGCGACGATCCCATGCC
>DASYVA010000022.1 GCA_036000645.1 Candidatus Methylomirabilis sp. | reverse complement strand
TACGGCACCACCAGGGCCTTCCTGGAATACTTCGGCTTCCAGGACCTCTCGGAGCTTCCCACCCTGGGGGAGATCGACGCCCTGGTCGCCTCTCCCCTGGCCTCTCGGCCGCCGGCGGACGACCCTTCGGGGGAGCGGGAGTCGGCGGATGCCGCGGCTCGCCCCGCGACGGGCGCGGCGCCTGCGCCTCCGGCTCCCCCCCCCTCCGCCGGAGCCTCGGAGGGGAGGGGGTGAGCGATCCCGGGGAACGGCTCCAGAAGATCCTGGCGCGGGCCGGGTTCGGCTCCCGGCGCGCCTGCGAGGAGCTGATCCGGGAAGGACGGGTGGCGGTGGGCGGGGTGGTGGTTCGCCTCCTCGGGACCCGAGCGGATCCCGCCGCGGACGCCATCGAGGTGGACGGCCGGCCCCTCCGCCGGGCGGCTCCCGCCGTGTACCTGGTCCTCCACAAGCCGCCGGGCGTCATCACCTCCCTCCGGGATCCGCAGGGGCGACCGGTGGTGACCGACCTGTTGCCCCGCCGGCTCCCTCGCGTGTACCCCGTCGGCCGGTTGGATTTTGCCTCCGAGGGGCTCCTCCTTCTCACCAACGACGGCCCCCTCATGCAGCGCATGCTCCACCCGGCCTTCGCCGTCCCCCGGACCTACCACGCCCGCGTCCGGGGCATTCCCTCCGCGGCGACACTGCACACGATGTGCCGGGGCGTCCACGTCCAGGGCGAGCGGCTGCGGGCGCTCGAGGCCCGGCTGCTCCGGGCGACGGACCGGAACGGCTGGGTGGAGGTGGTGGTGGCGGAGGGGAAGCACCACGAGGTCCGCCGCCTCTGCCAGGCCCTGGGGCATCCGGTCCTTCGCCTGCGGCGGGTGGCGTTCGGGCCGCTCCGGCTCGGGCGGCTCCGGCGCGGAGAGTGGCGGCCCCTCAGCGAGCGGGAGCTCGCGGCCCTGCGGGTCCTCGGCAGGACAAAGCCCTTGAAGGCCCTCGGACGTTAGGTTATAGTGCGGCCGTCTTTCGCGCCGAGGGCGCGGCGGGGCGCGGGCATGGATCTGGACGACCTGCGGAAACGGATCGACGCCATCGATCAGCAGATCCTGGACCTGCTGAACCAGCGGGCCGCCGTGGTCCAGCAGGTGGGGCAGGTGAAGCTCCGGGAGGGGCTCGACTTCCATGCCCCCCAGCGGGAGGAGGAGATCCTCGAACGGCTGACCCAGAAGAACGCCGGTCCCTTCCCGGCCAGCGCGATCCGCTCGGTGTATCGAGAGGTCATCTCCGCCTGCCGCGCCCTGGAGCACCCCCTCCGAGTGGCCTACCTGGGGCCCAAGGCCACCTTCACCCACCTGGCCTGCCTGAAGCGGTTCGGGGACGCGGCGGAGTTTCTCCCGGCCCGCAGCATCCGGGATGTCTTCCAGGAGGTGGAGAAGGGGAAGGTGGAGTACGGGGTCGTGCCGATCGAGAACTCCACGGAGGGCGTGGTCAGCCACACCCTCGACATGTTCGTGGACTCCGACGTCAAGATTTGCGGGGAGATCCTTCTCGAGGTCTCGCACCACCTCCTCTCCCGGAGCGGGGAGAAGGGAGCCATCGAGCGGATCTACTCCCACCCCCATGCCATCGCCCAGTCGCGCCGCTGGCTGGAGGCGAACCTTCCGCATACCCCCCTCCTCGAGGTGGCCTCGACGGCCGCCGCCGCCGAGACGGCGAGCCGGGACGAGGGCGCCGCGGCGATCGCCTCCGAGCTGGCGGCCCGGCTGTATGGCCTCAAGGTGATCTCGGCCCGCATCGAGGACGCCGCCAATAATTTCACCCGCTTCCTGATCGTGGGCCGGAACGGCGCCCCCCCCTCGGGGCACGACAAGACCTCCATCCTCTTCTCCATCAAGGACCGCATCGGCGCGCTCTACGGGATGCTGGAGCCCTTTGCGGAGGGGGGGATCAACCTGACCAAGATCGAGTCCCGCCCCTCCAAGACGAAGGTGTGGGAGTACCTCTTCTACGTGGACTTCGAGGGGCACGGCGAGGACCCGGCCGTACAGCAGGCGCTTGCTCGCCTCGCCGACGAGTGCCTCTTCCTCAAGGTGCTCGGCTCCTACCCCCGCGAGAAGAAGCGCCCCCCCTCCCTCTAGCGCGAGGAGCAGTCGTGACCCGATCCCTCACCGCCATGGCCTCTCCGCACGTGAGAAGCCTGCTCCCCTACAGCCCCGGCAAGCCGATCGAGGAGGTGGAGCGGGAGTTCGGCGTGGCCGGCGCGGCCAAGCTGGCCAGCAACGAGAACCCCTTCGGCCCCTCGCCGCTGGCCCTGAAGGCGATCCAGGAGGCTGCCGCGGGCGTCCACCGCTACCCGGATGGGGCCGGGACCGTCCTCAAGGCCCTCCTGGCGGAGCGCCTCGGAGTCGCGCCGGCCCAGATCGCCCTCGGCAACGGTTCGAACGAGCTGCTCGAGCTGGCGGCCCGGATCTTCCTGAAGCCCGGCGACGAGGCCGTGATGGCCAAGCCGGCCTTCGTCATGTATCGAATGGCCTGCCAGGCCCTGGGGGCGGCCCCCGTCGAGGTGCCCTGCCGGGAGTTCACCCACGACCTGCCGGGGATGGCGGCGGCTGTCACGCCCCGGACCAAGCTGATCTTCGTGGGCAACCCCAACAACCCCACCGGCACAGCGGTGACGCCGGCTGCCCTGGAGGATTTCGTGCGCCCCCTCCCCGCGGAGCCCCTCCTGATCCTGGATGAGGCCTACTGGGAGTTCCTCCCGGAGGAGGCGCGCCCGGCGAGCCTCACCTGGGTCCGCGAGGGTCGGCGCTGCTTCGTCCTGCGCACCTTCTCCAAGGTGTACGGGCTGGCCGGACTCCGGGTGGGGTACGGGATCGGCCCGCCCGAGCTCATCGACCTGGTGGACCGCCTGCGGGCGCCCTTCAACGTGAACGCCCTGGCCCAGGCGGCCGCGGCTGCCGCTCTCGAGGACCGCGCCCACGTGGCGCGGACGGTCGCCGGGACGGCCGAGGGCCGGGCGGCGCTGGCCGCCGGCCTCACTGCCCTGGGGCTCCCCCCGGTCCCGAGCGTGGCGAACTTCCTGCTGGTGGATGTGCGCAGGGATGGGGCGGCCGTGGCCGAGGCCCTGCTCCGTCGCGGGGTCATCGTGCGCCCCATGGGGGGCTACGGGCTGCCGGCCTTCCTGCGCCTCAGCGTGGGCACGCCGGCCGAGAACGCCCGGGCGCTGGAGGCGCTCGCGGCGGTCCTGGCCGCCTGAAGAAGGAGCTTCATGATTATCGTCATGCGGCGCGCCGCGACCGAGCAGGAGATCGAGCAGGTCGCGCAGAAGATCACCGCCTACGGGCTCGCCCCCCACATCTCGCGCGGGGTGGAGCGCACGATCATCGGCGCCATCGGCGACGAGCGGATCCTCCGGGACGTGGCGTTCGAGGCCCTCCCTGGCGTGGAGAAGGTCCTCCCCATCCTCAAACCGTTCAAGCTGGCCAGCCGAGACTTCAAGTCGGAGAACAGCGTGATCCCGGTCAACGGCGTGGAGGTGGGGGGACAGCGGCTCGCCGTGATTGCCGGCCCCTGCTCCGTGGAGGGGCGGGAGATGATCCTGGGGATGGCCCGGGTGGTCAAGGCGGCCGGGGCGCGCCTGCTCCGGGGCGGAGCCTTCAAGCCCCGAACCTCCCCCTACACGTTCCAGGGGCTGGGCGAGGAGGCCCTCCGGTACCTGGCGGAGGCGCGGGAGGCGACGGGCCTGCCCATCGTGACCGAGCTGATGGATCCCCGGGATGCCCCGCTCGTCCTGAAGTACGCCGACTGCATCCAGATCGGAGCGCGGAACATGCAGAACTTCCGCCTCCTGAAGGAGGTCGGGAGCCACCGCAAGCCGGTCCTGCTGAAGCGCGGGATGAGCAGCAGCATCAAGGAGCTGCTCATGTCGGCCGAGTACATCCTGTCCGAAGGGAACTACAACGTCATCCTCTGCGAGCGGGGGATCCGGACCTTCGAGGAGTTCACCCGCAACACCCTGGACCTGAGCGCGGTCCCGG
>DASYVA010000021.1 GCA_036000645.1 Candidatus Methylomirabilis sp. | reverse complement strand
CGCCTCTACCAGGCAGAGCACCTCCTGCGGGAGTACGGCTTCGGGATGCGCGACCTCCCCTTCGATGGGGCGGGGAACCTCCCCCTGGCGCTCGACCCCAAGGCGGCCTGGGCGGTGGCGCACCCCGATGCGTTCCCGGTGGACCTGCTCGCGGCGCCGCGGGAGGTGCTCCTGCGCGTGCCCGGCATAGGGCCCCGGGTGGCGACCCGCCTCATGGCTACCCGCCGGCAGGTCCGTCTGCGGGACGCGCGGGACCTCGCCCGCCTCGGGGTGCGGCTCGCTGCCTCGGCACCCTACGTCACGCTCGGCGGCCGGCCTCTCGCCCCGCCCCCCGCCCGCGCGCGCCAACTGGGCCTGTTCCCGCCGGTGCCGCCTCCTCCCGGCCCGCCGCGCCGGACCGATACGCCCCCCTGCGCCTTCCGCTAGGATGATCCACACACTCTCCTCCGTTGACGCGCTCCGGCTTTTCCGCTACAGGTAGCCGCGAGCAGTTCGGGAGGGCGCGCCGTGGGACAGGGGATCGCCGTCGCCATCATCCATGGGGTCGGCAAGCAGGACGCGAGCTTCGCCGACGGCATGGCCCAGGAGCTGCGGGATCGCTTTGCGCAGCAGGTGGGAAAGCGGGTGGAGGACCCCGCCTCAGCGCTGGTCATCCGCCCGATCTACTGGGCCCCGGTGCTCCAGAAGGCCGAGGCGATCTTGTGGAAGCGGATGAGGCAGGGCGGGGAGCTGGATTTCACCACGCTCCGCCGCTTCCTGGTGGACTTCGCGGCGGATGCGATCGCCTATCAGCCGACGCCAACGGATCGGAAGATCTACGACGGGATCCATCAGGTCGTTGCGCAGGCCCTGAAGGCGCTCGCGGCCGAGGCCGGGGAGAAAGCCCCGCTGTGTGTCATCGCCCACAGCCTCGGGTCGGTGATTGCGAGCAACTACCTGTACGATCTCCAGGTTGAGCCGACGCGGAAGATCCTCCCGGACAGCGTGCGGAAGGTGATGGGGAAGACCCCGTTGGAGCAGGGCGAAACCTTGGCCCTCTTCTACACGCTGGGGAGTCCCATCGCCATCTGGAGCCTCCGGTACCCCGACTTCGGCATCCCCATCACGGTCCCGTCCCCCGCGCTGGCGAAACACCATCGCGGCTTGAAGGGCGAATGGGTGAACTACTACGACGAGGATGACGTCATCGGCTACCCCCTAAAGACCTTGAATGCCGCCTACCGGAAAGTGGTCAAGGCCGACAGGGCGGTCAACGCCGGCGGGCTGCTCGGGAGCTGGAATCCCGCCTCGCATCTCGGGTACTGGACCGATAATGACGTGACGAAGCCGATCGCCGCCGCGCTCGCGCGGACGTGGCGGGCGGTGAACCCCTGACGCGTTCGACTCCGTTGGCGGGTCCCCGGCGCGCGTGGGAATAGAGGGGGGGCATGCGCATGATGGCGCTGGCAGGATGGAGAGCGGCCGTGCAGTGGGGACCCGGCGAGCCCCCATGGGGCTGGCACATGTGGTGGGGCGCCTGGGGGGTCGGCATGCTGCTGTTCATGGTCCTCTTCTGGGCGCTCGTGATCCTGGGGATCGTCCTCCTGGTCCGCTGGGCCTTCGGGGCGTCCGGGGGTCGCGCGAGCGCGAGCGGGCGCGCGCTGGAGATCCTGAAGGAGCGCTACGCGAGAGGTGAGCTTACCCGCGAGCAGTTCGAGGCCATGCGCCGCGACCTCGAAGCCTGAGCGGCCCGCGCGGGGGGAAGCGTCCGCATCGAAGCGGGGGGCGGCAGAATGGGCTTGACAACCCGGGCGGGCTACAGTATAAGGGAACCCCTCCAGTAGGGGAGCTTTCGTTGCGTGCAATCAGCCTCACCGTTGGGCGAGTCGTAGTAGGCGTAACCGAGGGCGTCTGCCCCTGGGCAGGAGGCCCGCGCGTCTAGGTCGTCGCGCTTCTTGACGCAACGCGCAGCCACGGGGGAGACGCAGGGATCCCGTGGCTTTTTGTTTTGAGCAGAGGCCGCGGGTCCTGCCGTGGCCTTCCTGGTTTTCGGCGGCATGGACCGGGCCTCACCGGCCTGGTCGTGGATGACGCAACCGGTGTGTGAACGATCCCTGAACCGGTGGGAGTTCATCCCACCCCGGCGTCGGCCGAGGAGGAACCTGTGGGAGCCGTGACGTTCGTCAACCCCAGTCTGGCCCAGGAGTACACCAAGGATATCCTCACCCCGGAGGCGCTCCGGGAGCTCGCCGAGGTTCTCGCGGTGAAGAGCGCGGACGGGCGGACCTTCGAGGAGGTTCGCCGCGCCCTGCTCCAAGCCCGGGCCGAGGCCCAGGCGCGGATCGACGGCGGAAAGCCGATCGACTTCCTGCCGGAGAACGAGGTCATCACCTTCTTCGACGGGACGACCACCACCCCCAAGCAGATCCGCACGTCGGCCTGGAAGGCGGGGGGACAGCCGCGGCAGTTCACGGGACGCCATGTCCAGCTTACCGGTCCCTGCGCGGACCCCGGGATGGCCATCTCCGCGATGAACACGGGCCAGCAGTGGATGGCGGACAGCGAGGACGCCGCGGCCCAGACCACCGACAGCCCCCTCCGGACGCAGCGCAGCCTCAAGCTCCTCTGTACCTGGACGCCCGAGGGCAAGCGCGCCATTGACGGGGCAGGAGGCAAGCAGCTCAAGCCCGAGAAGGACGTGGCCATCATGATCTACCGCCCCCGGGGGCTGCACCTGGACGACCGGCACCTCCTGGTGGACGGGAAGACTGTCGGGGGGGGCTTCGTGGATTCCTGGCTCTTCCTCAAGCACAACGCGAAGTCCCTCCTCGCGCGGGACCTGCCGGTCGCCTTCTACCTGCCCAAGATCGAGACCACCCAGGAGTGCGACCTCTGGCACACCTTCCTCTATGAGGTGGAGAAGAAGCTGGGGATCCCGCCCGGGACGGTGAAGATCTTCCAGCTGATCGAGCTCATCCAGGCCACCTTCCAGTGCGAGGAGATGATGTACGCCTTCAGCCGCCCCATCCGCGACCGGCAGACGGGCCGGGTCGTGGAGGCCTCCCGATACATCGGGCCGAACGTGGGCCGCTGGGATTACCTGGCCAGCGTCTACCGGGTGTACCAGGCGGACATGAAGGCCATCCCTCCGGACACTAACCTAGTGACGATGGAGGCGGCCGAGGCCCTCTCCTCGTACGACCAGTACATCTCGGACCTGGGGCGGAAGCGCGGCGCGGTCCCCTGGGGGGGGATGTCGGCCAACATCCTGCTCCGGGCGACTGCGCGGCCGGGCGACTTCGAAAAGATCGCGGGGAAGGACGGGGCGGAGGGCCTGCTGAAGGCCGTGCAGGCCGCCGGCTACCTCGATGCCAAGGGCAACGTCACCGACAAGTTCAAGCCGGACGCCCCCGCCCTGGAGGGGCTGCCCGCGCAGTTCCAGGGCCATCGCGACGCCGTCATCGGGCTCCTGCAGGGATTCGTGGCGCGGGCCTACAACAACAAGGCGGCCCTCGAGAAGGCGAGCGATGACAAGGCCCGGGAATCGGGGCTGCGGCTGGCCAAGGACGGGGAGCGCCGCCTCTACTATGGGGCGTGGGTTGCCACGCCGGACATGGTCGCCGTGATCCAGCCGATCTTCCAGAAGGCCGTCCAGCAGGGCCACGATGCCATCGGGACGCCGCCGACCCGCACCGACTGGTACAGCAAGGAGCTAGCGACCAGGCTCCGGGCCCACCCGAAGGGGCCGGTGACCGAATCCGGGCTCCGCGAGGACATCACCATCACTCTCCAGTACATGGCCGCCTACCTTGGGGGCAGCGCCGCCGCGGCGGTCCAGAGCCCGCAGCTCAAGCTGCAGCTCATGGAGGACCTGGCCACGGCGGAGATCCGCCGGGCCGCGCTCTGGAAGCGGCTGCACGCCGGGGTGGTCCTCCAGGGGGAGGGGGCGCTCAGCGGCCAGCGCCTGACCGAGGGGCTGTTCCTGCGGCTGCTGGACGAGGAAGCCGGCAAGCTCAAGGGCAAAACGGTCGGCACGGCCAAGGAGGTCCTGAAGGCGATCACGACCGCGGAGAAGCTCGTCCCCTGGGTCTCCGACGCCCTGAACGTCGTGCTCGACCAGGAGAACCCGGAAGTGATCGGCGCCGCGCTCAAGACGTTCGTGGACACCTACATCAGCACCGGCCGGCGGATCACGGAGCCGCACGGGCACAGGGCCGCTGCATAGGCCTGGGGGCGGCTTCGGTTCAGTGAGGTGCTCAGTGGATCGTGCCCGACGCGGGGTGGGGCCGGAAGCCCACCCCGCGTAGCTTTTTTGGGGGTGGGAGGGGGGCTCGGACTACTCGGCGACCAGGACGAGATCGAAGGTGACCTCGGTCTGGCCCGGCGTGAGGTAAAGCTGGGTCGTCAGGGGGCGGTGACCCGCCGCGGAGACCTTGAAGTGGATGTGGGGGGGCCGTCCGAAGTAGCGTCTGGGGAGGTTGGTCTCAAAGCGGTACTCCCCGGCGCCGTCGGTGTTCATCGCAGCGCGGTGCGCGTCGTCATAGGCTCCCTCGGGGTTGGCCTGCCAGCGCTCGATGCGGGCGCGGGGGATCGGGGCGCAGCTTCCGGCCGAGCGCACGGTCCCCCGGACCGCCAGACCGCGGCCGGTCTGGGCCCGCTCCGGGGCCCCCGGCTTGTAGAAGGGCCCCTCGGAGTCGGGCCGGGTCGGCGCGCAGGACCCCTGAGCGAGGGCGCCCATCCCCGCGGGTCCCCACATCCCCACCGCAAGCACCAGGGCCATCGCCAGCCTCGAGCGTCCCATACCGCTCCTCCTGTGCCCAGAGTCTAATCGACGACGGCTGTTGAGGCAAATCGCCTGAGACGAAATCGGGAGCTCCCCCTCTTCCGCTGCGGACGCGCCCGGCCCGGCCGGGCCCCTCATTGACCGGCGGGATGGGTTCCAGTATGTATGAATGAACCGGCAGCGGAGGGCGTGCATGCCTGAACCGTCTCTACCCCCGAAGGGCTCTCCCATGGCCGGCGTCCGCACCATCCATGCCACGCTGCGGGAAGAGGTGGAGAAGCTGCGGGCGGCACATCCCCAGCGAGCCGTCTCGCTGACGCCAGAGGCCCCGTCCGATGACCGGGCGCAGACCTTCCGGCTCGCCCTCGGGGATCGGTGGCTCCAGATCGAGCTGGAATGGTTCGAGCGAGCCAAGTATGACCCGGCGATGGGCGGGCCGCCCTACCGGGGCATTGGCGCGGTCGGCACCTCGTGGGGGCAGCGGTGGAAGGTGATCCTCTGGGACAGCCTGAAGAAGGAGTTCCAGTGGGGGTACTACGAAGGCAGCGAGGTCAAGCCCATCACGGCCGACTTCCTCAGATCCCTGGTCGCAGCCTTGCCCGGGCCGTAGCCGCTCCGGTTCCCCTCGCCTGCCCGTCGTCCCCCCTCCACCCCACCAGGCGTAGGGGAATTCCTGTTCATGCCCCGTCATATGTTCCCCCAAAAAGGACCTCCAGAGGCAGGGCCATTTTGCGTGACGCCCGCCATGGAAAATGATATGGTGACAGCGTTTGTGCCCCATTCCGAGGCCTCCAAGGGGGAGGGTCCGGCACAATGATGAGCCCCCACCGCCTGATCCAGATACTTCAGGAGCGGATCTCTGCCGAGGCACGGATCCCCTTCGCCCTAAAGGGCTTGGATGGGCGGAGCTACCGGTTCGGGGAGGGGGAGCCGGTCCTCCAGATCGCCATCCAGGATCCCCGGGGGTGGGCGGCCTTGAGCCGCCTGGACGAGCTGGCGTTCTGCGAGGCCTACGTGGCGGGGTTCCTCGACATCACCGGCGACATGCTCCAGCTCATTGGGCTGCGGGAGGCCCTCACCGACCCGCACCCGCTCCATAGGGTCTGGCGCCGGGTGAGTCCCCTGATTTTTGGTCAGCTCCGGACCGATTCCCGGGCGATCGCGCAGCACTACGATGTGGAGGGGGACTTCCACCTCCTCTTCATGGACCCGAGCCGCATCTACTCCCATGCGCTGTTCGCGCACGACGACGAGCCGCTCGAGACGGCGCAGCGGCGCAAGCTCGACTTCGCCCTCGACGCGTGCCGCCTCACGCCCGGCCAGCGGGTGCTGGACGTGGGGGGCGGGTGGGGGGGGTTCACCGAGCACGCGGGACGGCGGGGGATCCAGGTCACGTCCCTCACGATCTCCAACGAATCCCTCCGGTTCCTGACGGACCTGATCGAGCGGTTACACCTGCCGTGCCGCGCCATCTGCGAGAACGTTCTCGCGTACCGGTCGGCGGAGCCCTACGACGCCATCGTGGTGCTGGGCGTCATGGAACACCTGCCCGATTACCGGGCCGCCCTGGGGCAATTCCACCGGTTGCTGAAGCCCGGGGGGCGGGTGTACCTGGACGCCTCGGCCGTCCGCAGGAAGTACGAAACCAGCACCTTCATCTCGCGGTATATCTACCCGGGCAACCATTCGTTCCTCTGCCTGCACGACTTCCTGGCGGCCCTGGCCGAGACCCCCTTCGCCCTGCAGGCCGTCCACAACGATCGCCACAGCTATTACCTCACGTGCAAGGCCTGGGCGGAAAATCTCGAGCGGGTCTGCGGAGAGGTGATCCGGCGTTGGGGCGAGCGGCTCTACCGCACGTTCCGGCTCTACCTGTGGGGGTCCGCCCACGCCTTCCTGAGCGATCGTTTGCAGGCCTATCGCCTGATCGTGGAGCGGCCGCTGGCCGCGCGAGAGGAGGGAAGCCTGTGACAGCACGAGAGGCTGCGAATGCCGCGTCAATCCTCCATCCCCCCGGGGCAGCGGTGCCGTCCGCGACGCGTGGCCCCCTGTCCGTGCCGACGCTCGTCGTCTTTGTGGCCATTCATCTGGGGGCCCTGTGGGCCCCCGTCACCTTCTCCTGGCCCGCCCTCGGCGTGGCGGCGCTTCTGCACTACGTGCTCGGGGGATGGGGGATCTGCCTGGGGTACCATCGCTTGCTCACTCACCGGAGCTTCCGGACGCCCAGGTGGCTCGAATACCTCCTCGCGGTGTTCGGCGTGCTGAGCTTGCAGGGGGGGCCCATCACCTGGGTGGCGGATCACCGCATCCACCACGGGCACTCCGACGAGCAGAGGGACCCCCACAGCCCCAAGGAGAGCTTCCTCTGGGGGCACATGCTCTGGATGCTGTTTCCGCAGCGGATGCGCCTTGAGGAACGCGCGCGCTTCACGCCCGAGTTGTGGGGGAATCCGTTCTACCGGTTCCTGGAACGCTGGCAGCTCGCGTTGCAGCTCCCCCTGGCGGCCCTCCTCTGGGGGGTGGGGGGATGGCCCTTCGTGGTCTACGGGATCTTCGTCCGACTGGTGGCGGTCTACCATTGCACCTGGTTGATCAACTCGGCCTGCCACCGGTGGGGCTACCGGAGCTTCGCCACGCTCGACGATTCGCGGAACCTGTGGTGGGTTGCCCTGCTGACCTGGGGGGAGGGGTGGCACAACAACCACCACGCCATCCCGACATCCGCGCGGCACGGCCTGCGCTGGTGGGAGGTGGACCCCACCTTCCTGGTCATCCGGTTGCTGGAGGCGTTCGGCCTCGCGCGGGACGTCGAGCGCCCGGCCGCCGATCTCGCGTAGCCGGCCCGGATGGCCCTTCCGGGCGGGGAGGGGTGGACGCGCCCTCGGTTCGGTCCCCGGGGTCTCTCGGAGGGGCACCGTGACCCTCATCACGGCCCACAAGATTCTCATTGCCGTCGCCATCGTCTTTTTCTTCGGGTACGCAGTGTGGGAAGCGCGCAATGCCCAGCCAGGCGGGCTCTGGGCCCTCGTCCGGAGCGGCGTCGCGATGGTGGTGGCCGTGGCGTTTGTGCTCTACTTCCGCACGCTGGGCAGATCGTGATGTGGCGGCAGACGGGGGCTCGGTCCCTGTAATGGAATTCCCGGTGGTCGCCCCGTAGCCCGCCGTCTCGACCCTCCGCAGACCCATCCCCCGGTCCGTGCTGAACGCCTCCAGCTTGACGCCGGGGGTGTCCCGGCTTAGGGTGGGACGGGGGCGGGCAAGGGGCGATGGATCGTCAGGGGAAGCGATGAGCGGCACCGTCCGGCCCGCGCGGCTTCGCGCCTGGAGAGCGGAGGCGGTCCGGCGGATGACCCGGTCGCGGGCGGCCACCCTCCGCTTCCTCGCCCGCCTGCCGGAGAGCGAGCTCTTCCGCCCGCGCACCCAGGGGCGCTGGTCGGTGAAGGACGTCCTCGCCCACTTCGCCGCCTGGGAGGAGGAGGCGATCCGCCGGTTCGCCTTGATCGCGCGGGGCCGGGGAGAGCGGATTTTCTTCTACGATCGGGATCCCAAGGCGGTGGACCGGTTCAACGCGCGCGCGGTGGCCGTCGCGAGGTCCCTGGGCCTCGGGGGAGTGCTCCGTCGGTTGCACCGGGTGCGCCGCCGCCTCGTCGAGCGCCTGCGGCGGCTCCCCGCCGCGTCCCTCCGCGACCGGGCGCACCGGTATCCGGTGACCGCGTGGCTCCCCGAGTACGCCTGGACGCACGAGGGACAGCACCTCCGGCGGCTGCGGCGCTGGTGGAAGGGACGGCGGGCCGAGCCCGGAGGGGGAGCGGGCGAGCGGCGGCGGGCTCGGCAGAGGGCGACACGGGGTCGAAGCGGGGCAGCCGGGGGATCGGGGGGACCATGACGCTGAGCGAGCGGATCATCCAGCATGCGGCGGACGCCATCGTGGTCGCCGATCCCGACGGCACGATCACCCTCTGGAACCCGGCGGCGGAGCGACTCTTCGGGTACGCCGCCGCGGAGGCCGTCGGCAAGTCCCTGGACCTGATCGTGCCGGACCGGCACCGGACCCGGCACTGGGCCGGCTACAAGGAGGTGATGCGGACCGGCACGACGCAGTACGGGACGCAGGTCCTCCGGGTCCCGGCCACCCGGAAAGACGGGAGCCAGCTATCCATCGCGTTCACGGTGGGCCTGCTCAAGGCCGCCGACGGCCGCGTCGAGGCGATCTTCGCCGTCCTCCGGGACGACAGCGAGCGCTGGAATACAGAGAAGGCCCTGCGCCAGAAGGTGGCCGAGATGGAGAAGGCGGCCGGGGCAGGGCCCGGCGCCAGAGCGTGAGCGGGGCGGGGGGAATGCGCGGGGAGGAGGCCCGCCGGGGTCCGGTCCCGCCCTGCCTCGCCTTCCGATGCTCGGGACCGAGCCCCAAGGGAGACACCGAGCCATGCGTATCGAGGGGGAGGAGAGCAGGGTACCGGTGGCGCGCCTGCGGGACGTGCGGGTGACGGCCGGCGCCCTGACCGCCGCCTTGCAACTCGGGGACCAGGAGTGGCGGCTCGTGCTGGAGGCCGGAGAGATCAGCACCCTCCACGCCGCCATCCATGAGTGGTTCAAGGCCCAGCAGCCCGGACGGGAGGGACCAGGGAGGAGCGAGGGATGAGCCCGCAGCGAAGGCACCGGAGCCGTTTGATCCTCGAGGGGCCTGACCGCGCACCGGCACGGACCTATTTCAAGGCGATCGGCTTCAAGGACGAGGACCTGGCGAAGCCGCTAATCGGGGTCGCGCACTGCTGGATCGGTATCACGCCCTGCAACGCCAACCACCGGCGCCTCGCGGAGCGGGTCAAGGAAGGGGTTCGGGCCGCCGGTGGAACGCCGATCGAGTACAACACCATCGCCGTCACCGATGGCATCGCGATGGGGACCGAAGGGATGAAGGCCTCGCTCGTGAGCCGCGAGGTGATCGCCGACTCCGTGGAGGTGGTTGCCCGCGGCCACCTGTTCGACGCCGTGGTGGCGATCTCCGGGTGCGACAAGACCATCCCCGGGACGGTCATGGGCCTGATCCGGCTCGACGTTCCGGGCCTGATGCTCTACAGCGGCTCCATCCTCTACGGCGAGTATCGGGGGCGCCGTCTCACCGTCCAGGACGTCTTCGAGGCGGTCGGGGCCTTCAACGCGCGCCGAATCTCGGCGGAGGAGTTGCGGGCCATCGAGAACCACGCCTGTCCCGGGGAGGGAGCCTGCGGCGGCCAGTTCACGGCCAACACGATGGCGACGGCCTTCGAGATGCTCGGCATCTCCCCCATGGGCCTCAACGGGATCCCGGCCCCCGACCCGAAGAAGGACGAGGCCGCCTTCGACTGCGGGCGGCTGGTGATGGAGCTGCTCCGGAAGGGGGTCACGGCGCGCCGGCTCATCACGCGGAAGGCCCTGCTGAACGCGATCGCCGGGGTGCTGGCGACGGGCGGGTCCACCAATGCGGTCCTGCACCTGCTGGCCCTCGCCCGCGAGGCCGAGGTCAAGCTGTCCATTGATGACTTCGACCGCGTCTCCCGGAAGACCCCCCTGCTGGCGGACCTCAAGCCGTGGGGTCGCTTCACCGCGCCCGAGATGTACCAGGCGGGCGGGATGCCCGTGGTGGCCAAGCGCCTCCTGGACGCGGGACTGCTCGCGCCCGACGAGATGACCGTCACGGGGCGGACCATCGGGGCGGAGGCGCGGGCGGCGCGGGAGACCCCCGGGCAGCAGGTGATCCGGCCCCTCGGCGAGCCCTTGAAGGCGACCGGCGGGCTCGCGGTCCTGCGGGGGACCGTGGCGCCGGAGGGATGCGTCGCCAAGGTCGCGGGGCACGAGCGGATGACCCATCGCGGTCCGGCCCGCGTCTTCGATCGGGAGGAGGACGCGTTCGCGGCGATCAAGGCGGGGAAGATCAAGGCCGGCGACGTGATCGTGATCCGCTACGAGGGGCCGAAGGGCGGCCCCGGGATGCGCGAGATGCTGGCCGTGACGGGGGCGCTGCACGGGGCCGGCCTGGGGGAATCCGTCGCCCTGATCACGGACGGGCGCTTCTCGGGGGCGACCCACGGCTTCATGGTGGGCCACGTCGCGCCGGAGGCGGCGAACGGGGGGCCCATCGCCGCGCTGAAGACCGGCGACACCATCGTCCTGGATATCGCCCGGCGGCGGCTGGACGTGGAACTCCCCGCCGCCGAGATCAAGAAGCGGCTGGCCAAATGGAAGCCCCCCGCCCCCCGCTACAGGAGTGGTGTGATGGCCAAGTACGCCCGCCTGGTCTCCTCCGCCTCGGAGGGGGCCGTCACCGGATGACGCGGGAGCGGGGCCGGCAGGAGGACGGGCCGCGCGCCGCGGACCCGGGCTGGTACAAGGACGCGGTCCTCTACGAGCTGCACGTCCGGGCCTTCGCCGACAGCGACGGCGACGGCATCGGGGACTTCCGCGGACTCGCCGAGCGGCTGGACTACCTCCAGGACCTCGGGGTCACCGCGCTCTGGCTCCTCCCCTTCTATCCCTCCCCCCTGAAGGACGACGGCTACGACATCGCCGATTACACGAGCGTCCACCCGGCCTACGGGACGCTCGCGGACTTCAAGGCCTTCCTGCGGGAGGCCCACCGGCGGGGGCTCCGGGTCGTCACCGAGCTGGTGCTGAACCACACGTCGGACCAGCACCCCTGGTTCCAGCGGGCGCGGCGGGCGCCGCCGGGAAGCAGCTGGCGCGATTTCTACGTGTGGAGCGACACCCCGGAGAAGTACCGGGAGGCCCGGGTCATCTTCAAGGACTTCGAGACCTCCAACTGGAGATGGGACCCCGTCGCCGGCGCGTACTACTGGCACCGGTTCTACCCCCACCAGCCGGACCTGAACTACGCGAACCCCGAGGTCCAGCGGGCGATTCTCCAGGTAGTGGACTTCTGGCTGGGGATGGGAGTGGACGGCCTCCGGATGGACGCCGTCCCCTACCTGCACGAGCAGGAGGGCACGACCTGCGAGAACCTGCCGGAGACGCACGCCTTCCTGAAGGCGCTGCGGCGCCATGTGGACGAGAAGTTCGGGGATCGGATGCTGCTGGGGGAGGCCAACCAGTGGCCCGAGGACGCCGTCGCCTACTTCGGCACCGGGGACGAGTGCCACATGGCGTTCCATTTCCCCTTGATGCCGCGGATGTTCATGGCCGTCCGGATGGAGGACCGGTACCCCATCATCGACATCCTGGAGCAGACCCCCCCGATTCCGGAGACCTGCCAGTGGGCCCTGTTCCTCCGGAACCACGACGAGCTGACTCTGGAGATGGTCACCGACGAGGAACGGGACTACATGTACCGGGTATACGCGCACGACCGCCAGGCCCGGATCAACCTGGGGATCCGCCGCCGCCTCCTCCCGCTGCTGGCCAAGGACCGGAAGAAGTTCGAGCTGATGAACGCCCTCCTCTTCTCCCTGCCGGGAACCCCGGTGATCTACTACGGGGACGAGATCGGGATGGGGGACAACATTTTCCTGGGGGACCGGAACGGCGTCCGCACCCCGATGCAGTGGAGCGCGGACCGGAACGCCGGCTTCTCCCGGGCCAACCCCCAGCGCCTCTACCTGCCGGTCAGTATCGATCCCGATTACCACTACGAAGTGGTGAACGTGGAGACCTGCCAGAACAACCCCCACTCCCCCCTCTGGTGGATGCGGCGGCTCATCGCCCTGCGCCGGCGCTTCCGGGCCTTGGGGCGCGGGACCCTGGAGCTCCTGAACCCGGAGAACCGGAAGGTCCTGGCCTTCATCCGGCGCTGCGAGGAGGAGCGCGTCCTCGTCCTGGCCAACCTCTCCCGCTTCACGCAGTACGTCGAGCTGGACCTCTCCGGGGTCGAGGGGATGGTGCCGGTAGAGATCTTCGGGCGCACGGAGTTCCCGGTGATCGGGAAGCACCCCTACTTCTTGACCCTGGGCCCCCACGGCTTCTACTGGTTCATGATGAAGCCCCAGGCCGTCGCCTCCGTGGAGGTGGCGGCCGCCGCCGAGGCCCAGGTTCCCACGCTGCCGGTGGCCGGGGGGTGGGAGAGCGTCTTCCGGAGAGAGGGGAAGGCCGCCCTGGAGAGCATCCTTCCGGCCTACATGCAGAGCCGCCGCTGGTTCGGGGGGAACGCACAGGGCCTCAAGGCGGCCGCGCTGGTGGACGCCGTCCCCCTCCCGCACGCCGCGGTGGGGGCGCACATCACCCTGGTGCAGGTCGAATACCTGGAGGGAGACCCGGAGACCTACCTGCTCCTCCTGGCCGTGGCCTCGGGGGAGCAGGCGGATCGGGTGCGCGCGGAGGCCCCCCACGTGGTCCTGGCCCGCCTGACCGGGCGGAACGGGGACGGGATCCTCTACGATGCCCTGCGGGAGGGGAGCGTCTGCGAGGCCCTCCTGGAGGCCATCGGCCGCCACCGGCGCTTCCGGGGGGCCGGGGGGGAGATCGTGGCCTGGCCCGCCCGGGCCTTCCGGGCCCTCCGGGGCCCGGCGGAGAGTGCCCTGGCCCCCTCGCTCCTGAAGGCGGACCAGAGCAACAGCTCGGTCGTCTACGGGGACCGGTTGATCCTGAAGCTCTTCCGCCGCTTGGACGAGGGGGTCAATCCGGACCTGGAGATCGGGGCGTTCCTCACGGAGCGGGCCGCCTTCGCTCACATCGCACCCGTCGCGGGGGCCCTGGAGTACCGGCAGGGGCAGGGGGAGCCGATGACCCTGGCCATCCTCCAGGGGTTCGTGCCGAATCAGGGGGATGCCTGGAACTACACGCTCGACGCGCTGGACCAGTACTTCGAGCACGTCGCGGCCCACCGGACGCCGGCGCCGGAGGCCGCGGGCGGCCAGCAGCTCCCGCGGACTCTCTTCGAGGAGCCCCTCCCCCCCCTGGCGCACGAGCTGCTCGGCAGCTACGCGGAGGTCGCCCGGCTGCTCGGCCAGCGGACCGGGGAGCTCCACGTCGCGCTCGCGTCGGCCCCCGACGACCCGAGCTTCGCCCCGGAGGCCGTCTCCCCCTACTACCAGCGCGCCCTCTACCAGTCCATGCGGAATCTGACGGGTCAGGTCTTCCGGCTGCTGCGCCGGCACGCGAAGGACGGCCCGGAGGCCCTGCGGGAGGATGCCCGGAAGGTCTTGGACCTGGAGGGGGAAGCCCTCAGGCGCTTCCGGGCCGTCCTCGAGCGGAAGCTCACCGCCATGCGGATCCGGATCCACGGCGACTACCACCTCGGGCAGGTGCTCTACACCGGGAAGGACTTCGTGATCATTGACTTCGAGGGGGAGACGGCCCGCTCCCTGAGCGAGCGCCGGATCAAGCGGTCCCCCCTGCGCGATGTCGCGGGGATGCTCCGCTCCTTCCACGCGGCCGCCTACAGCGCCCTGTTCGCCCAGGTGCGGGAGGCGGGGCGCCCCGAGGACCTCGCGGTGCTGGAGCCGTGGGCACGCCTCTGGACCCGCTGGGTCTCCTCGGCCTTCCTGAGGGCCTACCGCGACGCCGCCGCGGCCGGGTCTTTCCTCCCCCGGGCGGAGGAGGAGCTGGCGGCCCTGCTGGATGCCTACGTCCTGGAGAAGGCGATCGCCCAATTGGGGACCGCCCTCGCCGCTCGGCCCGACCGGGTGCTGCTGCCCCTCAAGGGCATCCTGCAGTATCTGGAGGCCGGAGGGTGACGGCCTCGCGCGGCACGCGGGGGCCTGCGCTCCGCCACCTCGCCCGCCTGTACGGCCTGCAGACCGCCTACCACGACGTCGTCGCGGACCGCCGCCGGGAAGCCTCCCCGGAGGCCCTGCTGGCGGTTCTCCGGGCGCTGGGCGCCCCGGTTGGCGACCTCCGGGACGTCCCCGGCGCGCTGCGGGAGGGATATGAGGCCCGCTGGCAGCGGCTCTGTGAACCGGTGCTCGTTGCATGGGACGGTGGCCCGGTCCGGGTCAGACTCCGGTTGCCGGCGGGCCTGGCGGACGGGACCGCGGCGTGCGAGCTGCAGCAGGAGACCGGCGAGGTGCGGCGGTGGACGTGTGACCTCTCGAGCCTCCCCTCTGCGGATGGCGTGGAGGTGGAGGGGAGGCGGTACGTGAGCCGCCGCCTCCTCCTCCCCCCGGGGGGGCTGCCCTGGGGATACCATCGGCTGCGCCTGGAGATTGCTGACCGGCGCGTCGAGAGCCTGCTCATCGCCGCCCCGCTCCGGGCCTTCGGAGCGCTCGACGGGGAGGCGGGCAGGAGCTGGGGGGTCTTCCTCCCCCTGTACGCCCTGCACTCCGCCCGGAGCTGGGGCGCGGGGGATCTCGCCGACCTGGAGGCGCTGGCGACCTGGGTGGCGGAGCTGGGAGGCGAACTGGTCGGCACGCTCCCGCTCCTTCCGGCGTTCCTCGACGAGCCCTACGATCCGAGCCCCTATGCGCCCGCCAGCCGGCTCTTCTGGAACGAACTCTACCTCGATGTGACCCGGACCCCGGACCTCGAGCGGTCTCCTGCGGCGCAGGCCCTCCTGGCCTCGCCCGCGGTCCAGGCGGAGCTCACGGCCCTGCGCGGGATGCCCCTCGTGGATCCCCGGCGCGCGATGGCGCTCAAGCGCCGGATCCTGGAAGCGCTGGCGCGGACCTTCTTCTCAGGCGACGGCGACTGGCAGCGCGCCTTCCGCCGGTTCGCCGAGGGGCACCAGGCGCTCGAGGACTATGCCCGCTTTCGGGCCGCCGGCGAGCGCCGGGGGGCCCCCTGGCCCGACTGGCCGCTGCCGCAGCGGGACGGCCTCCTCACGCCGGGCGATTACGATGAGGAGGCGAGGCGCTATCACCTGTACGTGCAGTGGCTCGCCCACGACCAGCTCCGCCATCTCGCGGAGGCGGGGCAGGCGCGGGGGGTGGGTGTGCAGCTCGACCTGCCCCTCGGGGTGCACCCGGCCAGCTACGACGTGTGGCGGGAGCGGGCGCTGTTCGTCCCGGAGATGTCCGGCGGCGCGCCCCCGGATGGCTTCTTCATCAAGGGGCAGAACTGGGGATGCCCGCCGCTGCACCCCGAGCGGATCCGGACCCAGGGCTACCGCTATCCCATCGCCTGCCTGCGCCATCACCTCGCGCTCGCGCGGGTCCTCCGGATTGATCATCTGATGGGCCTCCACCGGCTCTTCTGGATTCCCCCGGGGATGCCGGTCGAGGAGGGCGTGTACGTCCGGTACCGCGCGGAGGAGCTCTACGCGATCCTGACCCTGGAGTCGTGCCGCCACCGGACGCTCCTGGTCGGGGAGGATCTGGGCACCGTTCCCCCTTCGGTCCGACCGGCCATGGCGCGACACCATATCCAGCGGACGTACGTCCTCCCCTTCGAGATGGCCCCCGATCCGCAGGCGGCCCTGTGTGCCCCGTCGGACACCTTCCTCGCGAGCCTCAACACCCACGACATGCGCCCCTTCGCCGGCTTCTGGCAGGGCCTGGACATCCGCGATCGGGTGGAGCTCGGCCTGCTGGCGGAAGCGCAGGCGCGGGAGGAGCGCCGCGGGCGCGAGGCCCTGAAGGAGGCCCTGGTCGCCTACCTCCAGCGCACGGGTCGCCTGCCGAAGGGGCGGGTGGAGCCCGCTGACGTCCTGCGGGCCTGCCTCGCGTTCCTGGCCGCCAGCGCGGCCCGGATCGTCCTGGTGAACCTGGAGGATCTGTGGCTGGAGGCGGAACCGCAGAACACCCCCGGGACACGCGACGAGCGCCCCAACTGGCGACGCAGGGCGCGCTACCCTCTGGAGGCCATCCGGCAGATGCCCCAGGTCCTCGAAGCCCTGTGCGCGGTGGACCGGGGGCGGAAGGAGGTCCTGACCCCCCGATGAGGCCACCGCCGAAAGGGAGACGGTCCGCCAGGGCCGAGCCACGGGCGCACCCGGTTCGCACCGACATCAGCCTCGTGACGGAGGAGGACCTCTACCTTTTCAACGAGGGGACCCACTCCCGCCTCTCCGAGAGGCTCGGTGCCCATCCCGTGACGGCGGGCGGGGAGGACGGGGTCTTCTTTGCGGTCTGGGCGCCGGACGCCGAGGGGGTGTTCGTGATGGGGGACTTCAACGGCTGGGACAAGGCCAGCCACCCCCTGCGGCCCCGGGGCCAGTCGGGGATCTGGGAGGGCTTCGTGGCGGGCGTGGCGCGGGGGACGGCCTACAAGTACCACGTCGTCTCCCGGTACGGCGGGTACCGGGTGGACAAAGCGGACCCCTTCGCCCTGTACGCCGAGCCCTCCCCCCGGTCCGCCTCCATCGTCTGGGATCTGGAGTACCGGTGGGGCGATGGCGAATGGATGGCGACCCGCCGGAGCCGCAACGCCCTCTCCGGCCCCCTCGCGATCTACGAGGTGCATCTCGGGTCCTGGCGGCGGGTCCCCGAGGAGGAAGGGCGCCCGCCCACCTACCGGGAGGTGGCGCCGCACCTCGCCGATTACGTGCAACGGATGGGCTTTACCCACGTGGAGTTCCTCCCGCTGATGGAGCATCCGTTCTACGGCTCGTGGGGCTACCAGACGACGGGCTACTTCGCCCCGACGAGCCGCTACGGGACGCCGCAGGACTTCATGTATCTGATCGATGTCTTGCACCAGCACGGCATCGGCGTGATCCTCGACTGGGTTCCTTCCCATTTCCCGACCGACGCGCACGGCCTGGGGTACTTCGACGGCACGCACCTCTACGAGCACGGGGATCCCCGGCAGGGCCTGCACCCCGACTGGGACACGTACATCTTCAACTACGGGCGCAACGAGGTCCGGAGCTTTCTGATGAGCAGCGCCCTCTTCTGGCTCGGGACCTACCATGCGGACGGGCTGCGGGTGGACGCGGTCGCCTCCATGCTCTACCTGGACTACTCCCGGAAAGAAGGGGAGTGGATCCCGAACCGGTACGGGGGGCGGGAGAATCTCGAGGCGATCACCTTCCTGCAGCGCCTCAACGAGGAGGCCTACCGGACCCATCCGGACATCCTGACGATGGCCGAGGAGTCCACGGCCTGGCCCATGGTGTCCCGGCCCACCTACGTGGGGGGCCTGGGCTTCGGCCTGAAGTGGGACATGGGATGGATGCACGACACCCTCGAGTACATGGTCAAGGACCCCGTCTACCGGCAGTACCACCACAACCTGCTCACGTTCCGCATGCTGTACGCCTTCACGGAGAACTTCGTGCTCCCCCTCTCCCACGACGAAGTCGTCCACGGGAAGGGCTCCCTCGTGGGGAAGATGTCCGGGGATGACTGGCAGAAGTTCGCCAACCTTCGGCTGCTGCTCGGCTCCCAGTACGCGCAGCCGGGGAAGAAGCTCCTCTTCATGGGAGGGGAGTTCGGCCAGTGGCGGGAGTGGCACCACGACGAGAGCCTGGACTGGCACCTCACCCAGTACGCCCCCCACGCCGGCCTCCAGCGGTGGGTGCGCGACCTGAACGCGCTCTACCGGAGCGAGCCGGCGCTCTTCGAGCTGGACTGCGACCCCGCCGGCTTCGAGTGGGTGGATCCCCACGACTCGCAGCAGAGCGTGCTGAGCTTCCTCCGGAAAGGGCGCTCGAGCGACACCCTCCTGCTCGTGGTGGCCAACTTCACCCCCGTCCCTCGTCCCGAGTACCGGCTGGGGGTGCCCCGGGGCGGGTTCTGGGAGGAAGTGCTGAACAGCGATGCCGGGGACTACGGGGGAAGCGGCTGGGGCAACCTGGGGGGCGTCCAGAGCGCGCCGGTCTCCTCGCACGGCCGGCCGCACTCCCTCTGCCTCACCCTGCCGCCGCTGGCGGTGGTGTTCCTCAGAAGCCGGGGGGCCGCGCGCTGAGCCCGGCTCGGGGGCCGCGCCGCCGCCCGTCTCCCTGGGGGACGGCCGCTGGCGGGTGCCCGATCGGAGGGCGGGCGAGCGGTCGGCGGGTCATCCCCGGCCGTCCCGAGCGCTGCCGAACAGGTCGGTGACCTGGTCCACGCCCCGCTCCCGGCGGACGCGGCCCACGAAGGCCCGGATGTGCTCGGCCTCGGCCGCCGGGAGGTCCAGAAACCGGATCCCCATCCCCTGGGGGTAGGTTCCCTGCTTCTCCTGGTGGCTCCAGACCACCCTCCCCTGCACCTGGAACTCCTCGGCCACCCCCGGCAGCCGGAACCGGAGGGTCAGGGTCTCGTTGAGGGGGAGGGGCTCCGCGGTGCGGACGAAGATCCCGGTCTGGCTCACGTTCACCGAGCGACCAGTGACTGCCGTCTCGTAGTCCACCCGCACCTCCACGGGGGCGCGGGGGCTCTGACGGGCGTCCCGGGTGACCACCACCGTCTCCACGAAGGACCGGTCGAGGGTCTTCGCGAAGGCGATCCCGTGGGGGAAGAGCTTTCCGCCGAGCTCGGTGGTATTCTCGGGCCCCACATAGACCACCCGCCCATTGCGCGCGGCGGGGCCGGTCCGCGTGTCGAGCTCGACCGTGATCGGCGTCCCCTTGGGGAGGGCCTGAGGGAGAAGGACCAGGAGGCCTCCCTCACTCACGGTCCGGGTCTTCCCCTCCAGCTCGAGGGGCTGCCCGTCCGGTCCCTGGAGACGGCACCGGGCGGGGAGGAACACCTCGAACCGCGCGTACTTGCGCTTGGCGGCCCCGGCCGGTTGGGGAGGGGGCTCCGGGGCTTTTCGGGAGCTAGCCATGGATCACCCGTTCGGCCAGGTTCCCGATGAGCTGTTCCCAGCGCAGGGCATCCTGGGCGGTCTCGAGGCGCTGGAGGATCACGCCGGCCCACATCCGCTGCGGCCGGGTCTCCGTCCAGGCCAACCGGCCCTCCCCCTCCACCACCCCGAAGGGGGTCTCCACCCGGAGGGCGACGCTGGCCCCGGGTGCGGGGACCTCGGGGAGGGCCAGCATCAGCCCCGCGTGGGAGACGTTGACGGTTTCCGCGGCAACGCCCGGCCGCCTCGCCCCCTCGGCGGGAGGCCGCGTCCAGGCCCGGAGGCGGGCGGGGAAACGGGGGTGCCGCCGGTTGCAGGGGGGGAAGGCGCCGGTCCGAGCGCGAAGGCCGGCGACCAGCTCGGCGCGGCGCCGGTTGGGCTCCGGGTGCTCCTCCATGCAGAAGTGGGTGGCGAGGTCGCGCAGGGGGAGCGGGGGCACCGCGGCGAGGTCGTGGAGGGCCTCCCGAAGGTCGAGCGCGGCCGCGATGGCGAGGATCTGGACTTGCTGGTCGGCGAGGGCGTAGACGCCGGGGCCAGCCGGGAGCTGGGAGAAATCCTCGGGCGGGAAGGGGAGCCAGGGGCCCAGCATCGCGTCCTCTCCTCGGTTACCGTCCGCGCCAACGCGTTTCCGGGGCGGACCCCATCGGGAACGGGGCCCTCCGGGACCCAGCGTAAGCAGCGTACCAGACCCTCCGCACGTCGTCATCGCCGAAAGTGCAAATCGGGCAAGGAGTTCCGGGGAGCGCGACGGGGTCGGTGCCCGGGACTCGTGCCGCTCTGCGGCAGGACGGGTGACAGATTGGGGCAGGAGGGAGCGGGGAACAGCGTCGGGCTCCCGGAGGGGGGAGCGAGCGGCAACCCGTTCGAGTGAACTACAGGATCGTCTGGCGGCGGGCCCGGTGGTCCACGATATCCCGGATCCACTTCCAGAGGCGCTTCTCGTCCGCGAGGTTGGGCCGGTTCTCGACCTGCTCGCGCCAGCCGCCCATCACCTCTGCCTCGACCGGCCAGATCCGGACCCGCTGCCGGGGAACCTTCCGCTCCCACTCCGCGGCGATCTTCGGGGTCGGATAGAGGATCCGGATCGTCACGTTCCGGGCCAGGTACTCCAGGCCGGAGACGTCGATCTTCTCGTAGGGCGGGAGCACCGCCTTTCCCCGGGGACCGGCGGTCTCGAAGATGCCGTCGGTGACGATGACGATGGTGATCGGGGCCAGGATGAGGTTCTGCTTTCGCACCACCTCCCCGATCCGCTGGAAGAAGGCGTTGTAGTCCGTCAGGAAGTTTCCCCGGATGCTGAAGAGCTCCGCCAGCTTGGCCTCGATCTCCCGGGGGCTCTTCCGCTGGAACTCCTGGATGGGGTAGAAGGCCTTGGGCTCGTTCGGCGCGTCCCCCCCGATGGAGCCCACGTACAGGGCCCGCGGCTTCTGGAGTCCCCCCGTTTCGTTCAGGTGGCCGTAGAGGTAGTACGAGAGGAAGCGCAGGGAATCCCTGAAGTGGGGCGTCTGGGTGAAGGAGCCGCTCACGTCCACACCCACGAAAAGGGAGAGGCGGGCCTCCTCCGGCTGGCCGAAGGTGCAGCCCGATGCCAGGAGCAGCCCAGCGAGGAGCAGAACAGCAAGCCGGCGCGCCATGGGTTCCTCCTCCTTCCCTATCAGCTGTCTGCGCCGCGGGAGGCGGGGCTGTGCTGCGCTCCCGAGAGCTTCACCACCTCTGCCGTTTCCATGAGGGCGTGGAGGGTCTTGAGGGGCAGATTGAAGAGGTGCCGTCCGGTGAAGAAGAGCATGACGAAGTTGATGGTGGCGGCGACGACCTGGAGGGGGGGGAGGACGTAGGCCTCCAGCAGCTCCTTCCCGGTGCTGTGGAACCAGCCGATCTCGCCCTTGACGTGGGTGATCATCTCCTTGGTCCAGGTGAAGACGGCCCCCGCAGCGGGCCGGGCGCCCGCGGGCGCCTCTTTCATCCCCTGCCGGGAGATGATGGCGAGGAGGGTCGGCGTCCCGAACCGGCCGAAGAGGAACCAGGTCATCCCGCGGATCCCGACCCAGGCCAGGGTGGAGATCAAGAGCACGCCCGTCACCCCGATCCGGAACTGGCCCCCGCTCTGCTGGGCCAGCCAGGGGGTGATGGCGTCCACCAGCTCCCGGTAGAGGAAGACGACCTCGAAGAACATGACGAAAAATTCCACCAGCGCCATCTGGACGATGTCCTTCCAGTTGTGCTGCTGGATGGCCTCGACCATGACGTGGAGGCAAGCGAAGCTCCCGACGATGAGGAGGAAGAGCATCACGAAGAGGACGGGTTGCAGGAACGGATGCGAACCGCTCCCCACCAGGTCACTGGCGATCTCGGAGACGGTCGGGTAGAGCGTATAACTGAAGATGCCCGCCTCCAGCAGGGACCAGAGGAAGGTCAGGATCACGGCGATCCAGGGGATGCCGGGCGTGAGCGAGCTCTGCGTGGCCCGCCGGAGGAGGGAGAAGGGGAGCATGACGAGCTCGAAGAGCGCGAGGTAGAGGCCCGCGGCGAGGATGCGCAGGAGCCCCCAGATCCACCCCACGGAGAGGAAGAGCGCGCGGAGGATTCCCGCCCAGAAGAAGACGATGGCCCGGCCGCTGTCCCACCAGGCCGTGAGCAGCGCCGCGATGAACTGGCCCCGCCCGCCCCGGAAGGGGAGGGTATAGACGGCGCACATGGTGCACCACATGCCGACGATGAGCATAAGGGCCGGCAGCAAGAGCAGCGCGATCTTGCCGGTCGTCACCAGGGGGTTGGAGAAATCCCAGAAGAAGCGGACGATCACCGCCTGCACGGTCGGGATCCAGGAGACGGGGAGGGTGAGGATCTGGAAGACCAGTCTCCACTCTGGGGAGAGAGCGGATTCGACGTTGGGGACCATGCGATCTCCTCCGTGGACCGGCGTCTCCGGATCCTCTCTTGGGGGTTAGCGGGTGATCGTGGGCACACACCCGTCCGGCGCATTGTAAATCGGTGGGGGATTTTGCAACTTGGGTGCCAAAAGTTTGCTCCAGACAAAGGATAGGGGGCTTCAGGGGCCGAACGAAGGGTGCCGGGAGGGGCAGG
Source organism: Candidatus Methylomirabilis sp. (assembly GCA_036000645.1). Taxonomy (NCBI): domain Bacteria; phylum Methylomirabilota (SeqCode); class Methylomirabilia (SeqCode); order Methylomirabilales (SeqCode); family Methylomirabilaceae (SeqCode); genus Methylomirabilis (SeqCode); species Methylomirabilis sp. (SeqCode). The sequence continues at coordinate 24,277 of DASYVA010000021.1, read as the reverse complement.
AGCCCTCCCGCCGGCCGTTCTGGCCGGCTGCCTCCGACAAGGAGGAGGTGGGGGCCCCATCCGGGGGCCAGGCCGGGTGGGGGTGTGGCGAAGTCCCTCAGGCACGGAGCCCGGCGCCATACCCGGGGGACCACCCGTCCGGCAAGGTATGCCCCCCCTCCCGCCCGGGCCGGGCCCGCGCGGGAGAAGCCATGTCCCTCCTTGGCTGGGGAAGCCGGACCTGCATTCCGGTCTCCCGGATGGTATACTCGGGCGCCTTCCTGCTCCGGAGGACCCGATGGCCTCCCGCGCGTACTCCGTCTCCTGGAACCTCACCCGGCGCTGCAACCTGACCTGCGCCCACTGTTACATGAGCGCCTCCGCCGGCGCGGACACCGCGCAGGAGCTCACGACCGCGGAGTGCCGCCGGGTGATGGGGGAGATCGCGGCCGTCAACCCGCATGTCTTCCTCATCCTGACGGGGGGGGAGCCGCTCCTGCGCCCGGACCTCTTCCCCCTGGCCGCCGAGGCGGCCGCCCGGGGGTTCACGGTGGTCCTGGGGACCAATGGGGTGCTCCTGCGAGAGCGGCAGGCCCGCCTGATGCGGGCGAGCGGCATCCAGGGGGCCAGCATCAGCCTCGACTCCACCGAGGAGAAGCGGCACGACGCGTTCCGCCACCTCGCGGGGTCCTGGCGGGGGGCGATCCGGGCCACCGAGGCGCTCCGGGCGGAGGGCCTCGACTTCTCCATCCACACGAGCGTCACCTCCTGGAACGTGGAAGAGATCCCGGCCATGGTCGACCTGGCCCAGTCCCTGGGCGCCCGGGTCCTGAACTTCTTCTTCCTGGTGCGCACGGGGCGCGGCCAGGACCTGACGGACATCACCCCCGCCCAGTACGAGCAGATCCTGACCTATCTGGCCCGGGTCCAGGGGGCCGGCACGGCCGCGGGCGGCAGGGACGCCCCGGCCCCGTCCGCCCTCGACCGCCCGGAGGATCCGTGGACCGTCCCCGCGGGCCGCTCGGGCGCGCTCCTCATCCGCGCGAAGTGCGCGCCCCATTTCCGGCGGATCCTGTACGCCCTCGACCCCGGCTCCCCGCTGCTCGCGAATTACGCCCACGGGAGCTGCCCCGCGGGGAAGGCCTACTGCCGGATCACCCCGGAGGGGGACGTCACCCCCTGCCCGTACCTGCCGGTCTCCGCCGGAAACCTCCGGGAGCAGGCCTTCGACGCCATCTGGCGCACCGCCGGCATCCTCGGCGACCTCCGGGAGGGGCGCCTCGGGGGGCGCTGCGGCGCCTGCGAGTTCTCGCAGATCTGTGGGGGGTGCCGCTGCCGGGCCTATGCGACGTTCGGGGACTACCTCGCCGAGGACCCGGCCTGCGCCTACCAGCCGGGGGCGTACGGCGGGCGGGTGATCACGCTCCCCGCGGAGCAGACGTTCGGCCTGGAACTTCGCCTCGCGCGGGAATGGACTGCGGCGGCGCGGGAGCGCCTGCAGCGCCTGCCGGCCTTCGCCCGGGGAATGGTGGCGCGGGGCGTGGAGCGCTACGCGGAGGAGCACGGGATTGCCGTCGTCACTCCCGAGGTGATGCAGGCCGTCCGGGCGGCCGCCGAAGCCCGCTTCGGGCGCGCCTTTCGCTTCGCCGAGTTCCCCCGCACCTCGCCCACGTCGCCGGATCCCCCGCCCCGCCCCGAGGCAGCGGGGGGGCCCGGGGCGCTTGACAGGGGGACAGCGGAGCCGGTATAGGGACGTCGAGGGCAGGCCATGCAGTGCACCCGCTCCTCCGTCTCGGTCGCTGCCCTCCTCCTGTGTGTTTCCTGCCAGGCTGCCATCCGGAAGGAACCCGGGGAGACGATCGCGCTGCGGGGCGAGGATCTCTCGGGCGTCTCGGAGAGCGCCCTGGAGGAGAAGATCGCGCGGGACCTCGTGGCGGTCCGCCATGTGATCCAGGGGCTGGCAGCCCTGGAGCAGCACGTCACCCGGGAGGCCGCCCTTCTGGGGGATCGTGCCACCCGGTCCTACACGCAGGACGAGAACGACCGGATCCGGGCCCTGCTCCAGAGCTACCTCAACTACCGGTCCGTCCTCCTCCGGCTCCTCGGGTACCACAGCTCCTTCGAGACCGTCGGCCGGGAAGATCTCCGGCTGAAGAGCTTCCTCCTGGCCTACGTCTCCGGGCTGATCCTTTACCGGGAAGGGATCCTGCTGGTGACGACCTTTCGGGCCCGCCCCCTGGCCCGCGCCAAGCTGAACGAGCCGGAGCCGGTCTGGGGGATCCCGCCCGATATCTTCGAGACGGTCTACAGCAACATCACCTCCCTCACCAACGTGCAGCTCGTGGGGGAGGCCTGGGACTTCTACACGGCGCAGGCGCCCCGGATGGCGCACCACGGGCTGGTGGAAGGCTCGGAGTTCGGCTGGCTCCACGACACCATCCAGCAGCAGCAGCAGTTCATCGAGGCGAACGCCGTCAACATCTGGGCGGGGAAGTGGGATATCCTGTGGCGGAGGCTCGGTCTTCTCCGTCGCCTGCCGACGTATAATGCCGCGGCCATCGTGGGGACCTTCGCCAGCCAGACGAAGGTCTGGATCTCCCGGCCGCTCATCAGCCGCGAGCAGGTGCAGGAGCTGAAGGGGATACTGCAACCTGGGGACATCATCCTGGAGCGGCGGAACTGGTACCTGAGCAACGGGTTCCTGCCGGGGTACTGGCCCCACATGGCGCTCTACGTGGGCACCGCCGCGGACCTCGAGCGGCGGGGGCTCGCCACCCACCCCCTGGTCCAGCCGCACCTGGAGCGATACCGGCAACCCGACCGGAACGGGTTCGAGCATCGGGCGATCGAGGCGGTGGTGTGGGGGGTGATTTCTTCTTCTCTCGAGGAGACGGCGGCCGCGGATCAGATCGCCGTTCTCCGGCCGCGGGTCTCGGAGGCGCGGAAGGACGCCGCGATCGCGCGGGCGTTCTCGCACTACGGCAAGCCGTACGATTTCGACTTTGACTTTTTCTCCACCGACCGGCTGGCCTGCACGGAGCTGGTCTTCCGCGCCTACGACGAGTTCATCGCTGGCGAGCGGATCGGGTTCCCCCTGGTTCGCATCCTGGGGCGGGACACGCTCCCGCCCGACGAGATCGTGCGGATGGTGGGGCGGGAGTACGCCCTGGACCGACTGGGGGAGGCGGCCGGCCTGCCGCAGATGCGCCAGCTCGACTTTGTGCTCTTCCTGGACGGGAACTTCTGGACGGGGCGGGCCCCCCTGGCGAATCTGGAGAGGTTCTTCCAGTCCGCCGAGCGCCCGGCTCGGGGACCGGCGGCGGAGGAGAGGGTCCGCGAGGGACCCGGCTCGTGAAGCGCGCGGGGGGCGGGGAGGCAGGAGGGACCGGCGTGGTCGGGAGGGGAGACCCATGCGGAAGGTGACGCAGCTCGCGCTGAGGATGCAGAGCAAGCCCGGGGTCCTGGCAACGCTCTGCGCGACCCTCGCCAACGCGGGGATCAACGTGGACGGGGTCTGCGCCCCGGAGACCGCGGGCAAGGGGAAGGTCCGCCTCGTGGTCGGGGAGGCATCCCGGGCGCAGGCGGTCCTGAAGCAGGCGAAGCTCCGGGCCGGGATCGAGGAGGCGCTGGCCCTGACGCTGGAGAACCGGCCGGGCTCCCTGGCGCAGGTGGCCGGGAAGCTGGCGCGGGCCAAGGTGAATATCAAGTGCGCCTACGCGACGACCACCGGGTCCGGGGGGCAGGCGACGGTCGTTCTCACCGTCTCCAACGTGGCCAAGGCGATGGCGGCCCTCGGCGGCTGATGGGCTCGGCCCGGCACGTGAGCCGTCGTCTAAGCAGTAGCCGCAATTCGACGGCCCTGCGCTAGGGGGTGGCAGGGCCGCTCTTGCCCGTCGGGGATCCCTCCAGCGGCATCTCGTAGACTGCGTAGCGCTTGTGAACCCGCCCGAGGCCGGCGTCGAAGCTTGCGGCCGGACTTCCCTCTCGGATCAGGCAGTGGTGGGCCGAGCGGTACCCCTTCGCGAGCGCCCGGCGGTAGACCTCGGCCACCAGGGCCTTCCCGATCCCCATCCGCCGGTAGGGGGGGAGGACCCCCACCGTAATGCCAGCGGCGCGGCGAGCCGGGGGCCGGCGTGCTAAGTCCCGCGCCTGCTGTCCCTCGGCCCGGGCCCTTCACGCCGGAGCGGCGGTGAAAGAGACCCTCCGAAGCCCGTCGGGCCTATACCGGGCAGTAGGGGGACCGCGACAAAGGGATAGCGGGAACCGGGACGCGGTGGAGGATTCCAGGTTGACAGGCATCGAGAGGGGAAGTACGGTGGGCGGACGCGCGCCGGCGGAGGGATGCCGCGGCGCCGGAGGAGGAGCCGGTGGGAAGAACACAGGCAGCGGCCTACGCGGCGGCGCTGGGCCTTGCCCTGGCGGCCTGCGCGCCCGGCCAGTGGGACCAGTTCACCCGGGAGTTGGGAGCCGGTTTCGGGAGGGCGCCGCTCGCCGAGGAGCAGATCGTCGCCGGCCTCAAGGAGGCGCTCCGGGTGGGGACCGGGCACGCCGTGGAGCTCACCTCGCAGGCGGGTGGCTATTTCGGGAACCCCCGAATCAGGATCCCGATGCCCCCCCGCCTCAAGCGGCTGGCCGACACCCTTAAGGCGATGGGCCTCGCTCGCCAGGTGGACGAGTTCGTCCTGAGCATGAACCGGGCGGCGGAGCAAGCCGCGCCGGCCGCGACGGCCATCTTCCTGGACGCCGTCACGGCGATGACCTTCGAGGGCGCGCGGCAGATCCTGGAGGGCCAGGAGGACGAGGCCACCCGCTACTTCAAGGCCCAGACCTCGGCGCGGCTCACCGCGCTCTTCCGCCCCATCGTCCACGGCAGCATGGAGCAGGTCGGCGTGACGCGGCTCTACCAGGATCTCACGACCCGCTACACGGCCCTGCCCCTGGCCAGCCGCCCGGACCTGGACCTGGATCAGTACGTGACCATGAAGAGCCTGGACGGGCTCTTCCTGCTCGTGGCAGACGAGGAGCGGAGGATCCGGACCGACCCGGCGGCCCGGGTGACCGCCATCCTGCAGGAGGTCTTCGCCCGGTGAGGCGCATCGGGAGCCCCGCCTTTGCCGTGGCCCTCCTGGGCGCGGCAACGGGCCCGGCGGCCGCGCAGGACCTCGAGCCCTTCGTGCAGGTCGGCCCCTCGGTCCTGGTGTACCGGGGGAAGGACGGAGACCGGGCCAATGCGGGCATCATCCGGACTCCGGTCGGTTATGTCCTGGTGGACACCGGCCACACGCCGGCGGACAGCGAGCGGATCCGGCGGGCGCTCCTCCGGAGCCGGCTGGACGTCCGGTACCTGATCGTCACGCAGCCCCATCCGGACCACCACGTGGGGGCCTTCGTCTTCAGCCCCCCCGCCCTCCTCGTCGCCCACGAGGCGACGCGGGCGGCCATGGCGCGGATGGACCCCCGCGCCCTCGCGACGCTGTTCGCGACCCGCTATCCCGAGGCCGCGGAGAGCCTACGGGGCTACCGGATGGTCCTGCCGGACCTCACCTTCACCGACGTCCTGACGCTCCATCTGGGCGGGGTCGAGGTGCGCCTCACGCACCTGCCCGATGCCCACACGCAGGGGGACGCGGCCGTTTGGCTTCCGCAGGAGGGCGTGCTCTTCGGCGGCGGGGCGGTGAACATCCGGCGGCACCTGAACCTGGCGGACGGAAGCAGCGCGGGGATCCTCCGGGCCCTGGACCGCCTCGCCGCCCTGCAGCCCGCCGTGGTCGTCCCCGCCCACGGCGCCATCGGGGGGCCGGCCGACCTCGCCGTCTTGCGGCAGTACGTCCTGGACCTTCGGGCGGAAGTCCAGCGGCGACGGGCGGCCGGCCAGGACCTGGAGGGCGTCCTCGCGCAGGCCCGCCTCCCCCAGTACGACGAGTGGCCCGGGAAGGAGTGGCTGCGCGGGACCTTCACGCGCGTCTACCGGGAGCTGGCGGGGGAGTAGCGGAAGCAACGCGGTCCGGCGATTCAGGCACGCCTCTTGCTGCAGGTCGACGCGACGAGGAGGGGAGCATGGCGGGGACGAGGCGGGTCGTGACCGTTGCGGGCATCCAGATGCCGGGCGGGCCGGAGGTCGAGCGGAACGTGGAGCGCGGGCTCGCGCTGGCAGCCATCGCCGCGGAACGGGGGGCGAAGCTCCTCTGCTTCGCGGAGTGCTTCGCCTGGCCCTGGTTCCCGGTCGCCGCTGAGGCGTCGCAGACCCGCCTCGCGGAGCCGATTCCGGGGCCGGCGGTGGAGGCGCTGCAGGATTTCGCCAAGCGGCGGGAGGTGGTGCTGGTGGCGCCCGTCTTCGAGAAGGCCTTGGACGGCCTGTACTACAACGCCGCCGCGGTCATCGACGCCGACGGGGCGCTGGTCGGCCGCTACCGGAAGACGCACATCCCAGAGCTCCCCCACTACGAGGAGAAGTTCTACTTCACGCCGGGAGATCTGGGGTTCCCGGTCTTCTCCACCCGCTACGCCCGGGTCGGCATCCAGATCTGCTGGGACAACTTCTTCCCGGAGGGGAGCCGGATCCTGGCCCTGAAGGGGGCGGAGATCATCTGCGCCCCCACCGCCGCCTCCCTGCCGGCCGGGGCGGCCAAGTGGGAGCGGGCCATCGCCGCCAACGCGCAGGCGAACGGCTGCTACATCCTCCGGGTGAACCGGATCGGCCAGGAGCCGCGCATCGGGTTCTACGGGCGCTCCTTCGCCGTCGACCCCGGCGGGGAGTTCGTGGCGGAGCCGAGCGGGCCCAACGAAGGGGTGATCCTGGCCGACCTGGACCTGGACCGGATTCCGGAGGTCCGGGAGACCTGGACCTTCTTCCGGGACCGGCGGCCCGGCCTCTACGGGGAGCTGGCCTGACGCCATGTGGACGATCACGCGGGCGCGCGCCCGCACCGCCGCGAAGCCGAAGCGCCTCACCTTCCTGGAGATCCTGACCAAGGCGGGCCGGGAGTTCGCGGAGGATGCGTGCCTGAGCCGGGCGGCGGTCCTGGCCTACATGACCATCCTGAACCTGGTGCCGGTCCTGGCGCTGGCGATGGCGGCCTTCGCCTGGGTGACGCCCCGGGAGGACATCGAGGCCCGGGTGCGGGAGATCCTCTCCGCCCATCTCCTCCCCGGCTCCATGGAGGCGGTCACCGAGTACCTGCTCCAGTTCACGCACCGCCTCTCGACCGTGAGCATCCTCGGGGGCCTCGCCTTCCTGGCGACGGCGGTCTATCTCTTTCACGTCATCGAGCGGACCTTCAACGAGATCTGGCAGGTCCGGGCGCGCCGGTCCTTCCCGGAGAAGTTCATCACCTACTGGGGGCTCATCACCCTGACCCCCGTCATCGTCTCCCTGTCGATCTACCTGACGAACCGGGCCCCGACCATCCCCTGGCTCGAGCGCCTCGTGACCGTCCAGGCGGTCAAGTGGGCCCTCCCTGCCTTCTTTCCCCTGTTCCTGAACTGGATCGCCTTCTACCTGCTGTACGACCTGCTGCCCCACACCCGCGTCCGGGTGACGGCGGCGCTTCGGGGCGCGGTGGTGGCGGGCACCGTCTGGGAGGCGGCGAAGATCGGCTTCGACGTCTACATCCGGTACTTCGCCTCCTACGGGACCCTCTACGGGCCGCTGGCCATCGTTCCGGTCTTCCTCGTCTGGCTCTATCTCACCTGGGCGGTGGTGCTGTTCGGCGCCGAGGTGGCCTTCGTTCATCAGTTCCCGCACCGCCACAAGATCCGGGGCGGAATGATGGGCTCCTTCCTCATCCGGGAGTACTTCGGCCTCCGCTTCGTCATCGAGGCGGCGGTGCGGCAGGTGCAGGGGCGCAAGCCGGCGAGCCCGGAGGAGCTGCGCTACGCGGTGGACGCGCCCGAGGGGCTCACCCGCGAGATCCTGGGGCGCCTGTGCGAGGTGGGCATCCTCTTCCACCAGGAGGACCGGAGGGAGCAGGTCGTCCTGCAGCGGGCGCCGGGCAACGTCACCGTGGGCGAGATCGTGCGGGCGCTCGGGGGGAACGCCAGCAGCCTGATGGTCGGCCCCGACGACGTCCTGAAGGGCTACCTGACCCACCTCATCGAGCAGGGCACCCAGGTCCGCACCGAGGTCCTGGAGCGGGTGACGATCGCCGAGGTCCTGGCCGACGCGCTGCGGCTCGAGGTGCCGGCCAAGGCCCCGGAAGCACCGGCGGCGGAGCCGGGCCTCGCCGCGGCCGCCCGCCCGGAGGCGCCGCCCAGACCGGCGCTGGAGGTAGTGGAGGGGGAAGCCGACAGGGAAGACACGGAGGGCCGGCGGCGCCCGAGGCGCCGGGCGGATCGGTAGCGGAGGAGGGCTACGCCGGCGGTCCCGGATCCAGCCCTCTTTGCGTCAGGATCTCCCGCAGGCCGAGTAGGTCAATGGTAAGACGCCCGGCCGCGAGGTCCGCCTTGAGCGTCTCCTCCCAGGCCTCCCGGGCGCGGGCCTTCTCCAGGATGGCGGGGGCCTCTGCCGCCGGCACGACCACGACCCCGTCTTCATCGCCGAGCACCAGATCCCCCGGGTGGACGGTCACCTCGCCTACCACCAGGGGCTTCCGCAGGCTGCCCGCCCCCACCTTCGTCGTTCCCCGGATGGAGAGGCCGCGGCAGAAGACGGGGAAGGCCAGTCTCCGGAGCGGTCCCGCGTCCCGGACGCATCCGTCCAGGACCAGCCCGGCCACGCCCCGCGCCCGCGCCGCCACGGCCAGCACCTCCCCCCAGTAGCCGCGCTCCCACTCGCCGCCCACCGTGGCCACCAGGATGTCGCCCGGGGCCGCGGCCGCCACCGCGGCGTGCAGCATCAAGTTGTCCCCCGGGAGGCAGGAGCCGGTCAGGGCCGACCCGCACAGGCGCATCCCGGGGGCCAGCGGCCGGATCGCCGCAGGCAGGGCGCCGCGCTTGTCGGCTGCCTCGTGGACCGTGGCGGTGCCCAGGGCGGCGAAGCCCTCCAGGAGCTCCCGGCTCAAGGACGGGGCGCGATCGGGCATCCCTACGCTTCCCCCGGGAGCGGGAGCCCGACCTCCCGTCCCAGCACGGTCAGCTCCTCCCAGAGGGCCGGCCCGATGGGGACCCCCTCCCGCCGGTGGCGGGCCTCCGTTTCGAACTCGATCTCCCCGGGCAGGTAGATCCGTTCGGTCCCTGGGGCGGCGGGACCGCTCCGGACCTCCTGGATCATGGCATCCATGCGGGCCTTGAAGGCCTCCGGATCCCCGAAGGCCGTGAGGCGAAGCGCCGCGAACAGGTGGCCGACATCCTGCGGTCGCCGCGGGTTGTCGTACAGCTCCCCCACGGCCGGCCCCACGGCGGCCCCGGCCAGCACCCCGCTCAGGACCTCGATCAGCAGCATGAGGCCGGAGCCCTTATAGCCCCCGAGAGGAACGGGGGTCCCCGCCAGCGCCGCCGCGGCGTCCGTGGTAGGGCTCCCCGCCACATCAAGCGCCCAGCCCGCCGGGATCGGCTGCTGCTCTTTGGCGGCCTTGATGATCTTCCCGCGGGCGACGACGGTGGTCGCCATGTCCAGGACCACGGGGCGTTCCCGGCCCGCCGGGACGGCGATGGCCAGCGGGTTGGTCCCGAAGAACCGCCGCGTGCCGCCCCACGGGGCGACGAGCGCCGGCCCGTTCGTCACCGTGAGGCCGATGCAGTTTTCCTCGAGGGCCATCAGGGGGTAGGCGGCCGCCATCCCGTAGTGGTTCCCCCGGCGGACCGCCACGGTTCCCGTTCCCGTCGCCCGGGCCTTCTCGAGCGCGAGGCGCATCGCGGCCGTCGCCACGACCGGCCCCATGCCGTTGTCCCCATCGAGCAAGGCTGCCCCGGGCGTCTCCCGCAGGACCCGGACCTTCGGGGCGGGATTGATCAGCCCCCGCTTCAGGCGCTCCACGTAGACCCCGACCCGCAGGACCCCGTGGGAGTCCACCCCCCGCAGGTCCGCCAGGACCAGCGCGCGCGCCACCGTTTCTGCGTCTGCGGTGGGGAGACCGTGGGACCGGAAGAGCCGCGCAGTGAACGTCTCGAGGGCGGAGGCAGGGACGCGGCGGGGTGCGGCAGACACGGGGTTCCTCTCGGTCAGCGGTGGCGTCTCGGGGGGTGCGACTCAGGGGGGAGAGCGGCGCCTACTCCTGCCACCGGAATTCCAGGGCCAGCCGCTCCGCCCCCGCCGGCCAGGCCGCCGGCAGGACCAGCAGCGTCAGGCTCCCCTTGGCCGCCGCCCGGGGGAAGTAGAGGAACCCCTCGGCGCGGCCACCGGCCGTGAGCGTCCCGAAGGGGAAGGCGGCGTCCAGCACGGCCTGCCGGCCCCCGCCCCCGCCGGCGCCGAAGACCAGGCCGATGCCGAAGATCCCCACCGTGGGGTTCGGGCCGGCCGCGCCCACGCTGATATGGGGGCTGACGCCGGATCCCCGATCCGGACCGGCCGCGGCGAGGGCCGCCTCGGTCGGCGCCAGGGCGGCGACTTGCAACCCGTCCCCGGTGACGAGCAGAAAATCGCCCGGCGTGAGCGGGAGGGTCCCGGGCCCCGTGTGCTCCAGGCGGATCCGGAGGGGGAGCAGGTGCTCCCGGGCGGCGGCCGGCGCCGTCGCGGCCAGCTCTACGGTGACCGTGAGACCGCGCGATGTGGCCGTGACGCGCTGCCCGTCAGCCTCGACCGCCGCGCCAGGGCTCGGCACCGCCACGAGCTGCGGGCCGGCGCAGCCGGCGAGGACGAGGAGCCCCAGGAGGAGGCCGACCGCTCGCCGGCCCCTAGCTAATCGGGATATCGAGCGAGCCACCCTTTCCTCCCTGGGGGGCGCCCTTCAGGGCGTACTCGAGGGCCGCGTGCAGCTTGTCCTGGGCGCCCCGCAGCCGCTTCACCATCACGCGGGTGAGGCTGGCGAGCAGCTTGTAACCGAGCTTCGGGTTGCCATCGCACAGGACCTGGAAATCCTTCTTGTCCAGGGTCAACACCTCGGCCTTCTTCACCACCACCGCGGAGGCCGAGCGGGGGCCACCGTCCACGATCGCCATCTCCCCGAAGCAGTCGCCCGGACCCAGGATGGCCAGCGTCTTTTCGTCCCCCTCTCCCAGCATCTTGCTGATCTTCACGTTGCCCGACCGGATGACGAAGAGGGACTGGCCGGCCATGCTCTCGGTGAAGATGGTGCTCCCCTCCGGGAACGTCTTCTCCTTCGCCGCCCCCGCCACCTTCTGCAGCTCCTCGCCGCTCAGGTCGGCGAAGATCGGGCACTGCTTGAGGCCTTCGGCCTTTCCCGCCATCCCGCCCTCCCCCGGCCGGCGCCGGTCACGCGTGACTGTAGCACGCGTCGAAACAATTGCAAAGTGGCTGGCGGCGAGGCGCGCGCTCGGCCGGCCTCCAGTTGCCTCTTGACGGATTCCGGAGCGGCGAGTAAGTTCGGCGCGACGTATGGCGATCGGCGGAAGCAGGCGGCGGCTCCGCGCGGGGCCCCGGGAGCCGGGGGTCCTCCCGGTGCCGCCGTGGTCTTTGGGGGGCGTGCCCGTGGCCGAACTCCTCCCGTTCCGGGCGTACCGCTACAACCCGGCCGTGGCCGGGGAGCTGGCCGCCCTCGTCTCCCCCCCGTACGACGTGATCCCCGAGGAGCACCGGGAGGCCCTCCACCGGCAGCATCCCTACAACGCCATCCGCCTCATCCTGGGGGAGGATCTGGCCGGGGACGACGCCCGGGAGAACCGGTACGCCCGCTCGGCCCGCTACTTCGCCGAGTGGGTGGGGGCGGGGGTGCTGATCCGGGAGCCCGTCCCCGCGTTCTACCTCTTGCAGCAGACCTTCCCGGATGCGGCCGGGATGGAGCGGACCCGGACCGGTCTTACCGCCGCCGTGCGTCTCACGCCCTACGGCACCGGCGTCGTCTTCCCGCATGAGCAGACCTTCGCCCGGCCGAAGGAGGATCGCCTGCGCCTGATGCGGGCGATGCCGGCGCACCTGGAGCAGATCCTCGTCCTCTACGACGGCCCGGCCGACCCGGTCCGGCGCCTCTGGGACTGGGTGGCCCGGGGCCGGCCGGTCGCCGACTTCCGGGACGATCTCGGGATCCGCTGCCGGGTCTGGGGCATCCGGGAGGGCGACGCGGTGGCGGCCATCGCGGAGGCGTTCCGGGATCGGCGCCTCTTCATCGCTGACGGTCACCACCGGTACGAGACCGCCCTCCTCTTCCAGGAGGAGATGCGGTCGGCGGATCCCGCCCCCCCCGAGGTTCGGGCCCGCCGGGCCTATAACTACATCACCATGACCCTGGTCCACGCGGAGGATCCCGGCCTCCTGATCCTTCCGACCCACCGCCTGCTCGCCCCGTTCCCCGGGCTCCCCGCGCCGGCCATTCGGCGCGTCCTCGAGGCCGCGGGCCGCCTCACCCCCTGGCCCCTCGGCGACGCGGGGGATGGCCTCCCCGCCCTCCTGGAGGCGCTCCAGGCGGTCCGCGAAGGGTGCGTGGTGGGCTGCGCCTGGGGGGCGGGGGAGGGGGGGCTGCTCCGGATCCCGGACGCGCCCGGAGCCTCCCCGGAGGATGCTCTGGATGTGGTGCGCGTGCACGGACGGATCCTGGCCCCCCTCGTCGCGCGCGCCGGGGGGACCGCCGAGGAGCGGGTGAGCTACACGCGGGATGCGGCGGCCGCCCTCGCCGCCGTCCGCCAGGGCAAGCAGGGCCTGGCGGTCTTCCTGCGGCCCCCCACGGTGGAGCAGGTGATGGCGGTGGCCGCAGCAGGGGGTCGGATGCCCCAGAAGACGACCTACTTCTTCCCCAAAATCCTGACCGGGCTCCTCTTCCAGCGCGCCGAGCCGCTCGCCATGGCGGAGGAGGCCTAGCCGGTGCCCAGGGGGCCCTGCGCCACCCACCCTCAGGTGCCGTCCGTCGCCCGCTGCTTCCGGTGTCTCACCCCGGTCTGCCGGGCCTGCCGGGTCCGGGCGCACCACCGGAGCTTCTGCGCCCGCGGCTGCAGCGCCATCTACCTCCTGCAGCGGGCGGCGGCCGAGGACTGGCGCTACATCCGGCGCGCCGCCGCCGGCCCTTCCCGAACCCCGTGGGGGCGCATCCGCGCCGTCCTGGATGGCGCCCGGTTCCGCCTCCGGCGCACCCGGCTCGACGAGCACCTCAGGAGGCTCAAGGGGCGCGTCATCTCCGGCCGGGCCGTCCTCCCGCGCCTGCGCTGGTTCCTCGCGCCCGCCGCCCTCGTCGCGCTCGCCCTCCTCTGGCTCTTCCCCTCACCCCCCCCGCCCGAGGTCGTCGTGGCGAAGCCTCTCCGCACCCCCTCTCCCGTGCCGCCGCTCCCGGGGCTCCGGGCGCTCGTGCCCTCGCCCGGCGACCGTCCGGGATCCCCCGTCGGGCGGCCTCCGGATTCGCCCCCCGAGGCGCGTCCCGAGCCTCCCTCCCTGCCACCGTCCGTGCGGCCCGGTCCGTCCGCTCCGGGGCGCCCCCTGGAAGTGAGCCGGGGGCTCCGCAGCCGGAAGGAGGTGGCGCTGACCTTCGACGGGGGCTCGGACGCCAACGTGAGCAGCGAGATCCTGGACATCCTGCAGGCGCGGGGCGTTCGGGCGACCCTCTTCCTGACGGGGGGGTACATCCGCCGCTTCCCGGATCTGGTGCGGCGGATGGTGGCCGAGGGGCACGAGGTGGCCAACCACACGGACAGCCACCGCCACCTCACGACCTTCGCCCGGAACCGGCGGCACGACACCCTGCCGGGCCTCACCCGGGAGATCTTTCAAGGGGAGCTGCGGCGGGCCGAGGCCGCGTTCCGGGCTGTCACGGGGCAGGCGATGCGGCGGTACTGGCGCGCGCCCTACGGGGAGGTGAACCGGGAGCTGCTCCGGTGGGCCGCCGGGCTCGGGTACACCCACGTGGGCTGGACCCGGGGGGAGGGGAACGAGACGCTGGACACTCGGGACTGGGTGGCCGACCGCTCCTCGCGCCTGTACGCCTCCTCGGCGCGCATCCGGGACCGGATCCTGGGGTTTGACGAGGAGGGGGGGGACGGGGCGGCGGGGGGAATTGTGCTCATGCACCTCGCCAGCCGCCGGCGGGACGACCCGCTGCACCGGCGCCTGGACGAGATCATCGACGGGCTCCGGGCCAGAGGCTACGCGCTGGTGCCGGTCTCCGACCTGCTGCGCGAGGACGGGGAAGAGAGTGCGGTGGGGGCCCGGCGGCCGGAGCGATCAGGGACGCTCGCCGGGGGCTGAGGCAGCCGGCTCCCGTTGCGCGGCCCCGAGCGCGGCCCGGAGGGTATCCACCTCCCGCTCCAACTCCTCCAGCCGCTCCACGAGCCCCTGGATGGCCTGGGCGACGGGATCCGGCAGGTCCACCATGTTCAGGTCGATGGGGGTCATGACCTTCCTGCCGTCCCGGTAGATGACCCGTCCCGGAACGCCCACGACCACCGAGTTGGGCGGAACCTCCTTCACCACGACGGATCCGGAGCCGATCCTGCTGTTCTCCCCCACGGTGAAGGGGCCGAGGATCTTCGCCCCGGAGCCGATCACCACGTTGCGCTGGATGGTGGGGTGGCGCTTGACCCGCTCCAGGCTGGTTCCCCCCAGCGTCACCCCCTGGTAGATGGTGACGTTTTCCCCGACCTCCGCCGTCTCGCCGATGACCACCCCCATCCCGTGGTCGATGAACACGCCGGGCCCGATGGTGGCGGCAGGGTGGATCTCGATGCCGGTGAGAAACCGACCCAGGTGGGAGAGGAATCGGCCCAGGAGGAGGAGGCCGGCCTTCCAGCAGCGGTGCGCGAGGCGGTGAACCCAGAGGGCGTGGATGCCCGGGTAGCAGAGGAGGACCTCGAGGGTTCCCCGGCAGGCCGGGTCCCGCTCCTTCGCCGCGCGGATGTCCCGCTTGAGCGTTTCGAACACGGGGGTCCTCCGATACGGTTAAGCTACTGGATGCCTCCGGGGAAGTCAAGGCGACGGGCGGCCCGAGGCCGAGCCGGCGGCCTTTGACACCACCCGGGGGGCAGGGTATATAGATATAATAAGAAGAGGAAGCGGACCGGCGGCCCCCGGGGGGCCGGCGGACGCGCATCCGGAGCGGGGGGCAAGCGTACGGGGGAGGAGGAAGAGCCATGCGCGGGGCACGGCAGGTCGTGGCGGCGGTCCTGGCGGTCGTCCTGGTTCCGGTGCTCCTGGTCTCCGCGGAGGCCGGGGGCATCGAGCGGGTGAAGAAGGCGGGGGTGCTCCGGGTCGGGAGCGACATCACCTATCCTCCCTTCGAGTTCATGGAGGCGGGCAAGCCGGCCGGCTTCGACGTGGAGGTGGCTCAGGAAGTCGCGAAGGCCCTTGGGGTGAAGCTGGAGTACGTGAACACGGCGTGGGACGGGATCTTCGCCGCCCTGAAGGCCGGGAAGTTCGACATGCTCCTCAGCGGGATCACCATCACCGAGGAGCGGATGAAGTCCTTCGACCTGGTCTTCTCCGAGCCCTACTTCGAGTCCGGGCAGGGGGTGGCGGTCCGGCTCGGCGAGAAGCGGATCAAGAAGCAGGCGGACCTCACGGGGAAGGTGGTCGGGGTCCAGATCAACACCACGGGCCAGGCCGCGGCGGAGAAGGTGAAGGGGGTCAAGGAGATCAAGAAGTACGAGCAGCTCCCCGAGGCCTATCTGGACCTGAAGGCGGGGCGCTTGGACGCGGTCGTGGCGGATTACCCGGTGATCGTGGCCAACGCGAAGGAGGACGGGAAGTTCACCCCGGTGCGGGGGCTGCAGCTCGGGGAGCCGGAGCTCCTCGGGATCCCGGTCCGCAAGGACGAGGCCGACCTGCTCACCGTCGTCAACAAGACCGTCCGGGACCTGAAGAAGAGCGGGAAGTACGGGCAGATGAAGCAGAAGTGGTTCGGGGAGAAATAGCCCGGACCGGCCGCCCCTGAGGGGGACCGATGGACTTCAGGTGGTCCATCTTCGTGGAGGTCTTCCCTCTGCTGCTGGGCGGCGCGTGGGTGACCCTCACCATCACGCTCGTCTCGATCGCCATCGGCATCGCCGGAGGCCTGGTCCTCGGGGTGATGCGGGTTTCCCGCTTTGCCCTGGTCCGGGGCGCGGCGACCTCGTATACCGAGCTCATCCGGGGGACGCCCCTCCTGATGCAGCTCATCGTCCTCTACTACGCCCTCCCGTCGGTGGGGATCAACCTGCCCGCCATGGCGGCGGGCATCACGGGGCTGGCCGCGAACAGCGCCGCCTACGTGGGGGAGATCTTCCGCGCCGGGATCCAGTCGGTGGAGCGGGGCCAGGTGGAGGCGGCCCGGGCGGTGGGGCTGACGCACATGCAGACCATGCGCTACGTCGTCCTTCCCCAGGCCTTCCGCCTGGTCCTCCCCCCCCTGACCAACGAGTTCGTCACGATGCTGAAGGATTCCTCCCTGGTCTCCACCCTCGCCATCGCCGAGCTGCTCCGGGTCGGGCGAGAGGTGGTGGCCTGGAAGGTCAACGTCTTCAGCCCGTTCGCGGGGGTGACCCTCATCTATCTGGCCATGACCTTGCCCCTCACCAAGCTGGCGCGCTATCTGGAGCAGCGGATCGACCCGGAGCGCAGAGTTGCCGGCCACCTCTCCTAGCGTCCCGGTCGCGACGGCGATGCCCATGGTCACCGTCGCCGACCTCCACAAAGTCTTCAAGGGGACGATCGAGGCGCTGCGGGGGGTGAGCCTGGCCGTCCAACCGGGGGAGGTGGTGGTCATCATCGGCCCCTCCGGCTCCGGCAAGTCCACCCTGCTGCGCTGCCTGAACTTCCTGGAGATCCCCACGCGCGGCCGCATCGTCATCGACGGGGTCGAGGTGACCGACCCCCGGACCGACCTGAACGCCGTCCGCCGGGAGGTGGGGATGGTCTTCCAATCCTTCAACCTGTTCCCCCACCTGCGGGCCCTCGAGAACATCACCCTCGCGCAGGTGAAGGTCCGGAAGCGATCCCCCGAGGAAGCACGGGGGGTGGCGATGCGCCTCCTGACCAAGGTGGGGATCCCGGAAAAGGCCGATGCCTACCCCACCCAGCTCTCCGGCGGGCAGCAGCAGCGGGTGGCGATCGCCCGGGCCCTCGCCATGAACCCGAAGGTCATGCTCTTCGACGAGCCGACGTCGGCGCTGGACCCGGAGATGGTGGGGGAGGTCCTGGACGTGATGCGGGCGCTGGTCCGGGACGGGATGACCATGCTCATCGTCTCCCACGAGATGGGGTTCGCCCGGGAGGCGGCCGACCGGATCTGCTTCATGGACGAGGGGCGGATCCTGGAGGAGGGGCCGCCCGAGCACTTCTTCCGGAACCCGACCCACGAGCGGACGAAGCAGTTCCTCAGCAAGATCCTCTGATGGCGCTGGACGTCCCTGCCGCCCTGCAGGCCCTCTCCGCCGACCCTCTCCTCTCGACGGTGGTGGCCGCCGCGACCCGCCGGGGCGTGGCCCCCCTCTACCTGGTGGGGGGCTACCTCCGGGATCATCTCCTGGGGCGGGGTCTCCGGGAGCGGGATCTGGACCTCGTCTGTTCGGGGGACTGCCGGGCGCTCGTCGCCGAGTGCCTGAAGGCCCTCGGCGGGACGCTGGTCCCGCTGGACCCGACCACCGTCCGGATCGCCTTCGCCCGCGGGGGAGACGCCTGGCAGGTGGACGTGGCGGCGCTCCGCGGAGAGGGGATCGAGGCGGATCTCGTGCAGCGGGACTTCACCGTGAACGCGCTGGCCCTGGACCTGACCGGGGACCGGGCGGGGAAGCTCATCGATGTCACCGGGGGGGTGGCCGACCTCGAGGCCCGGCGGATCCGGGTCCCCTCCCCGGCGGTCCTCCGGGAGGATCCCCTCCGGTGCCTGCGGGCGGTCCGGATGGCTGCCCAGCTCGGCTTCCAGGTGGAGGCGGCGACGGCGGCGGCCATCCGGGAGGCCGCGGGGGGCCTGGAGGCGGTCTCGGCTGAGCGGATCCGGGACGAGCTGTTCAAGATCCTCGATGCGCCTCGCCCGGCCGCCCACGTCCGGGTCCTGGACGACCTGGGGATCCTCGCGGTGATCCTCCCTCCCCTGGCCGCCCTCAAGGGGGTCCCGCAGGGGGACCCGCACCGGCAGGACGTCTGGGAGCACACGCTCGAGGTGGTGGAGGGGATCCCCTGGGTTCTGGACCGCCTGCCCCGGCTGGTCCCCGAGGCCGGGACCGAAACGGGTGAGCGGATGGCCGCCCCCGTGGAAGGGAACATCAGTCGCAGGAGCCTCCTCCTGTTCGCCGCCCTCATGCACGACGCGGGAAAGCCGGCCACGCGCACCCAGGAGGGGGACCGGGTCCGGTTCCTCGGACACGAGGCGCGGGGGGCCGAGCTGGCTGCGGGCCTCTGCGAGGGGTTGCGCCTCGGCCGCCAGGCTGCGGCCCTCGTCACGTCCGTCGTGGCCGAGCACCTGCGCCCGATCCTGCTTGCGGCCGAGCCGAGCGTGACGCCCCGGGCGCGCTACCGCCTCCTCCGCGACCTGGGGGAGGTGGCGGAGGAGGTCCTCCTGCACAGCCTGGCCGATGTCCGGGCGACCGGCGGGGAGGACGCCGCCTTCCGGCGCCAGGTGGCCTTCGTCCGGGAGACCTTCGCGTTCCGGCGGGACCGGATGCGGCCGGCGGCGTCGGCCCCCTTCCTCCGGGGGGAGGAGGTGATGGCGGCGCTCAAGATCCCTCCCGGGCCGCTGGTGGGAGCCTGCCTGGCCGCCGTGGCGGAGTGGCAGGCGGCGGGAGAGGTCCGCACGCCGGCGGAGGCCCTGGAGCGCCTGCGCGCGGAGTGGCCGACGTTCCGGCAATCCTGGGGGCCCTCATAGCGCTCCTTGAAGGGATTCCGCGATCCGCACGGGCTCCTGCGCCGCGGGTGGCGCCGGATGCCGCCCGACGGCCCCCATAGCGGAGGGGGGTCCCATCGGCGCCTGGCCGATGGGGGGAACCACGGGAGGGTTCCCTCCGGGGGGCCGGGGGCGGCGCCGGCGACAGGACCCGCGGCGCGGCGGGAATGCGAAACGCAAGGCGTCCGGCCTTCCCGAGGGTTGCCCCGGCCGCGCTCGAGTGGTATAAGGCGACGAGGCGGGATGGTACGGGCGAGGGCGGGAGGGGCGGTGGACGAGCGGACCCGGCAGGCGGGGCTGCGGCACATGCTCCTGGGCTTCCTCCTCCTCCTGCTCACCCTCTTCACGGTTGCCCTCTGCGGTCTCCCCCGGGAGACCCGGGGAGCCGGGAGCGCCGGTGCGGGCCCGCGCTAGGCGCCCGCGGCTCCGCCCTCTCCCCGACGAGCTGCTGGAGCATTACGGCAACCTGTTCGTGACCCTGGGGATCGCGGCTGCCGCACGGATCAGCTTCGAGCAGTTCCTGGCGGCGCCCGACTATCACCTCTCCCGTCTGGCTCCCGCGCCCTCCGCTCCCCGCTCCGGCTGGACGCGCCGTCTCCGCTGGGTCCTCCTCCTGTTCCTCGCCGCGGGCCTGGCGGCCTGCCCGTCCGAGCCGGCCGGCCCCGAGGGGATCGCCCGGGCCTTCGTGGACCGCTACTACGCGGCGGCCGACCCCGAAGCGGCGGGCCGCTACGCCTCGGGCCTGGCCAGGAGGAAGCTGGAAGAGGAGCGGCGGCTGGCGGCGGAGACGGTGGCCGATCCCCGGGCGCGGGAGCGCGAGGTGGAGGCGACGCTGGAGGGGCAGCAGGTCCAGGGGGAGGAGCGGATCTTCTTCACCTTCCTGGTGACGGTGCGGGCCGGCCCGCTCGCGCTGCGCAAGCGCGTCCTGGTCGCCACCGGGAAGCAGGGAGGGGTGTGGAGCGTGACGAACTACCGGGAGACGGACCTGTGACGAACGGGCAGGACCTCCGGGCAAAACCGGTGAGCGCGTCCCGGGTCGTGCTGTCCACCTTCATGAACCCGGCCGACGCCAACCCGCTCGGCTCGGTCCACGGGGGAGTCATCCTGCGGCTGGTGGACGAGGCCGGCGGGGTGGCGGCGGCTCGCCATGCGCGCCGACCCACCGTGACGGTGGCCCTGGACAGCATGACCTTCCGCTCGCCGGTCCCCATCGGCTGCCTGGTCACCTTCAAGGCGTCCGTCAACTACGCGGGGACCACCTCGATGGAGGTGGGAGTGCGGGTGGAGACGGAAGACCTCCTGACCGGGGAGATCCGGCATACCTCCTCCGCCTACCTGGTGTACGTGGCCCTGGACGAGGAGGGGAAGCCCTGCCCCGTGCCGGGCCTCATCCCCGAGAATGAGGAGGACCGGCGGCGGATGGCCGCCGCCGAGGCCCGGATGGGGGCACGCCGCAAGCAGCGGAAGGGCTGAGGCCCCTTGCACCCCCGCTTCGCCTGTGCTAGAAAGGACGGCGCGCGGGTATCGTCCAATGGTAGGGCGAAGGCTTCCCAAGCCTTAGATGCGGGTTCGATTCCCGCTACCCGCTCCAGAATCGCCGCTCCGGGTCACGGGTCCCCGTGACCCGTTTTTTTTGCCGGAAGGGCGCCGCCGGCCGGCCGCGCCGCCGGCTCTGTGATATACTCATTCAACCCCAGGGGGGGATCATGCGCTCTCCTCATGAGGAGGGTCCTATGCGTCGTGCGCTCATCGCGGGGGTGCTGAGCGGTCTGCTGGCCGGGTGCGTGATCGTGCCAGGGGGGCCGCCGGGCCGCGGCGGCATCCCGCCCGGGCACGGCGGGATTCCACCCGGGCAGGCCAAGAAAATGGGCCCCCCGGTCCTGGTGGCGGCGCCCCGGCTCATCCTGATTCCGGACACGAACATCTACATCGCCACCGGGATCGAGTACGATGTCTTCGTCGTGGGCGGCGTGTACTACTTTTTCCACGAGGGGGGCTGGTACAGCGGCCCGAGCCACCGGGGCCCCTGGCGGGGCGTGGACGCGAAGGATCTGCCGCCGGGCCTGCGGAAGAGCTCGCCGGGCAAGCTCAAGGAGAAGCTCCCGCCCGGCCTCAAGAAGGGGTAGCCGCGCCGTGGCCCAGGGGATCATCCGGAGGCAAGGGTCGGCGACGGTCCTGGGGACCTGGCGGGCCGACGCCCGCTCCCTCTCCGTGCAGACGGAGGACCCGGGCCTGCGGGCCGCGGCCGACCGGATCCTGAGCACGCCCCAGCTCATCCCCGTGAAGCCGCCGACGCACTGGCAGGAGGCGGGCCCGGAGTCGGGGGTCCGGACGGCGCCGGCGGCCTACAAGCACATCCCCCTCTTGGTGATGGAGCTGGAGAGCCTCGGCTACGAGGTGGAACAGACCGATGAGGAGGCCTGAGGGTCCGGGCGAGGGGCGGAATAGCTCCGGGCCTGGTCTCGTCTGAAGGAGCGTGGCCCTGGCGGGGCGCCGACCGGGGCTGCCGGGAGGAGGGGACCCATGACGGTGCGACACGTGTTCATCCTGACGCTCATCGCTCCCCTGGTTGCCGCCGGCTGCGCCACCACGCCGACCCCGGCCCAACAGGGCGCCGTCATCGGCGCCGGGGCTGGCGCGGCGACGGGGGCGGTCGTGGGCGCGGCGACGGGGGGGAGCCCGGGGAGGGGGGCCCTCCTCGGAGCCATCATCGGCGGCCTGGGTGGGGCGATCGCCGGGGACATCTACCAGCAGGGCCAGCAGCGGGCCTACGAGCAGGGCCGCCAGGACGCGGCCCGGGCCGGCGTGCCGCAGCCGGGCGGCCCGCCCGTGACGGGGCAGGGCCCCTACGCTCCCGACCCGACCCGGGGGGAGGTCAGCAACAGCACCCGCTGGGAGATCCAGGTGCACCTGGACCAGCAGCCCGGGAGCCTCGGGAGCCCGAGCTTCATCCTGAACCCCCAGGAGAGCCGGCCCGTGAACCTGGACGTCGGCCAGCACCGGGTCATCGCGAAGGCCTTCGTGAGCACCCAGTTCGGGAGGCGGCCCGTGGGGACCTACGACCGTGTGGTGACGGTGGATCCGAGAAGTAGCGGCTGGAGCATTCGCTTCGTCGAGACCAGTTTCTAGGGGCGGGTACGCCCCGCGTTCCGGAGAAGGAGGGCGGCAGGGGCTCTGCCGCCCTCGACTTCTTTGATGGACCCCGCGCCGGCCGGGAGCGCGGGCAGCAGCGGAGGGCGTTTGACTTCCCCTCTGCGCGGGGGGTATGCTCCGGCGGAGCGCCAGCGGCAGACGATCGCGCGAACGGGCGCGGCCTGCTTCGCGTTCCTGCGAAGACGGCGGAACAGCAAGGAAGGAGTCAACCGGTGGCCATCGAGCCGCTCATCCGTGATTTGTTGAAGGAGCTGGGGGAGGACCCGTACCGGGAAGGGCTCGTCAAGACGCCCGAACGGGTGGCGAAGGCCTGGGAGTACTTCACCAGCGGGTACCGGCAGGACCTGTCGGAGGTCCTGAACGGAGCCGTCTTCGTCGAGCAGTACAACGAGATGGTCCTGGTGAAGGACATCGACCTCTACTCGATGTGCGAGCACCACCTCCTCCCCTTCACCGGCAAGGCCCACGTGGCCTACCTCCCGAAGAACAAGATCCTGGGCCTGAGCAAGGTCGTCCGCCTGGTGGAGATGTTCAGCCGGCGCCTCCAGGTCCAGGAGCGTCTGACCTGCCAGATCGCCGATACCCTGATGCAGACCCTGGAGCCGCGGGGGGTGGCGGTGGTCATCGAGGCCCACCACTTCTGCATGATCATGCGGGGAGTGGAGAAACAGAACAGCCGGGCGGTGACCAGCAGCATGCTGGGGCTCTTCCGCGAGTGCCCCATGACCCGCAACGAATTCCTGCAGCTCATCGCCGGGCCGGGCCGATAAGGCTCCGGGGGCGGGTGGCCCTCGTCACCAGGGCATACTGCTTGACAGAGGGAAAGCCTCTGCTATCCTCGAACGAGAGGTGCCAGATTCCGAAGACGCGCGGGCGCCTCGGGGGCGGACCCGGTGTTCTCGGGTGGGCGAGAGGATGAGGCGGCCGGAGGGGGTGCGACGTGTGGGGAAAGCAGCGGAACCAGTCGGGAGCCGGGGCGGTCTCTGAGGCCGCCGTCCTCGAGGCCCTGCGGAAGGTCCAGGACCCGGAGATCCACAAGGACCTCGTCACCCTCAACATGATCAAGGACCTGAAGGTGGAGGGGGGGACCGTCCGCCTCACGGTCGAGCTCACCACGCCTGCCTGCCCGCTGAAGGAGAAGATCGAAGGGGACGTCCGGGAGGCGCTGATGACCGTTCCCGGTGTGGCCCGGGTCGAACTCAAGATGAGCAGCAACGTCGCCACCGGCCGCGCGACCCCGGAGCGGGCCCCGCTGCCGGGGGTCAAGCACGCCCTGGCCATCGCCTCCGGCAAGGGGGGCGTCGGGAAGTCCACCGTCAGCACGAACCTGGCCGTGGCGCTCGCCGAGGCGGGTGCCCAGGTCGGCTTGCTCGATGCCGATATCTACGGCCCGAGCATCCCCCAGATGATGGGCCTCCGGGGGGAGGCGCGGAGCAACGGCGGGAAGATCATCGCCTTCACCGGCCACCTGGGGGTGAAGGTGATGTCCTTGGGCTTCTTCCTCCCGGAGGGGGCGCCGGTGGTCTGGCGCGGCCCGATGGTGGCCGGCGCCATCCAGCAGATGCTCCGGGACGTGGACTGGGGAATCCTCGACTACCTGCTGGTGGACCTTCCGCCGGGGACGGGGGACGCCCAGCTCACCCTCTCCCAGACCATCCCCCTCAGCGGGGCCGTCATCGTGATGACCCCGCAGGATGTGGCCATGAACATCGCCGGGAAGGCCCTGGCGATGTTCCGCCAGCTCAAGGTCCCCATCCTGGGGATCATCGAGAACATGAGCGCGTACCTCTGCCCGCAGTGCGGTCACGAGGCCGAGATCTTCTCGCGGGGGGGCGGCCGGCGGGCGGCCGAGCGCCTCGGCGTCCCCTTCCTTGGGGAGATCCCCATCGACCCCGAGATCTGCCGTCTCAGCGACAGCGGCCAGCCGCTCCTGGTCGGTGCCCCGACGTCGAACTCGGCCGCGATCTACCGGAAGGTGGCCGGGGCGCTCGCGGGGCGGATCAGCGTGGCCAGCCTGACGGAAGCCCCGACGGACAACGTGGTCTTCATCAAGGGACCGGCCCCGGGCGGCTAGGGCCGGCCCGCTCCTGCGCGCGCCCATGAAAGACGGGAATCGCTACGAAGCCGAGATCGAGGCCCTCCAGGCCCAGGTGAAGGCCCTCGAGGAGGAGGTCTATCACCTCCGCCGCCGCCTCGAGCAGGCCCCCCGGGAGTTCGAGTTCCTCCGGGCGAAGCTCCACGCCTCCCGGGAGCAGCTCGACCAGGCCTACCAGCAGAACGAGCGCCTCGTCCAGGCCCTCCACCAGGCGAAGGAGCAG
>DASYVA010000020.1 GCA_036000645.1 Candidatus Methylomirabilis sp. | reverse complement strand
TCGCCGTGCGGTCCGCCGCCCCGGAGGTGGAGACGGCGGCCCTGCTGGAGGGGCGGCCGGCGGACCCGGGGGGGGTGGCCGCCGCGGCCGGGGCAGGGGGGCTCGCCCTCCAGCACCAGTTGGTGACGGCGCGGGAGCGCGCGCTCACCACCGCCTCCGGCTTCCGGCTCTACGCCTGGACCGTGGACGACGAGGCCGAGATGCGCCGCCTGGTGGGGCTGGGCCTGGACGGCATCATCACGAACCACCCCGGCCGCCTCCGGCGCCTGCTCAGCGAATCGGCTTGACCACCCCCCGGGGGAACCTATAATCGGGGGCACCCCCGACCCCGTTCTCTCGCTCCCACCGGGTCCATCGTCCGACGGCCCTCGGGGGGGCCGTCGCGGATGCGCACCGGATGCAGGCCGGAACCACCCGGGAGTCCCGAGTCCAGAATGTGGATGCCGCCTCTCCCTCCCTGCCGCGCGGGGAAGACAAAGGAGGATCGCGCCATGCGGGCCCGCTCACGCGCACGGATCGCAGTCGGTACGGTGGTTGCCCTGGTGGTGGGGGCTGCCGGCGCCCAGGCCGCGGAGCTCCGGCTGCTGACCTGGAAGGGCTATGCCCCGAACGAGGTGGTCGAGCAGTTCGAGAAGGAGACCGGCGTCAAAGCGAACATCACGTACTCCAATAACGAGGAGATGATCTCCAAGCTGCGGGCGACCGGCGGGGCCGGGTTCGATCTGGCCCAGCCGAGCCAGGACCGGATCACGGGCGCCCAGCAGGACTACAAGATCTACCGGCCCTTCGACCTGTCGAAGGTCAAGACGGGACTCTTCATCCCCTCGATGCTGGAGGCCACCAAGAAGAACACCACGCTGAACGGGCAGGTGTACGGCCTGCCGCACATCTGGGGAACGGATGGCCTGATCGTGAACAAAAAGGCGGCGGGCGCGGCCCGCGACTACCTGGACCTGTGCGATGCCAGGTACGCGGGGCGCGTGAGCTACCGGGCCAAGCGCCCGGTCCTGGTTGCCTTCGCCTTCGCCATGGGGAAGGACCCGTTCGCGCTCTACGGGGACAAGGGCAAGTACCAGGCGCTCATGGAGCAGATCGGCGACAAGCTCATCGCCTGCAAGAAGCACGTCAAGGATTACTGGTCGAACGGCGACGCCCTGCTGGCCTTGATGCGCACCGGGGAGGTCACGCTGGCCATGGGCTGGGACTCCGGGGGCTGGAAGCTCACCCAGGAGAATCCGGAGATCGTCTTCGTCGCGCCCAAGTCGGGGGCCCTGGGCTGGATCGACACCTTCGCGCTCCCGGCCAAGGCCCGGAACCTGGACGCCGCCTACCAGTGGATCAACTTCGTGATGCGGCCCGAGATCGCCGGCAAGGTTGCGGCCGCCGCCGGCAACTTCACCGCGTCCAAGGGCTCCGACCGGTACGTGGATCCGGTGCTCCAGAAGCTCTATCAGGCCAGTTTCTCCCCCAAGGACGTGGACAACATCAAATGGTACCCGGCGGTCCCGGCGGGCCTGGAGGAGATCGAGGGGAACGTCCTCGAGAAGGTGCGGGCCGCCGCTTCCCGGTAAACCAGCCCCGACGGACCAGGGCCGCTCCCTTGGGGCGGCCCTGGTCTTTCGCCGTGCCGGAACCCTTGCCATGACCGCGCCCATTGACCTGGAAGCGCGCGACCTCGTCCGGAGCTTCGGCGAGTTCCGGGCCGTGCAGGGTGTCTCCTTCCAGATCCCCAAGGGCTCCTTCTTCTCCATCCTCGGCCCGTCGGGCTGCGGCAAGACCACGCTCCTCCGGATGATCGCCGGCTTCCTCGAGCCGGACGCCGGGGACATCCTGATCGGCGGACGCTCGATGGTCGGGGTCCCGCCCAACCGGCGGCCGGTCAACCTCATCTTCCAACACCTGGCCCTCTTCCCCATGATGTCGGTGGCCGAGAACATCGCCTATGGCCTGCGGCGGCGGGGGGTGGAGCGGGTGGAGATCCGCGAGCGCGTGGAACGCGTGCTCGGGCGCATCGGCCTTCCCGGCTCCGGCGACAAGCGCATCGATCAGCTCTCGGGCGGGCAGAAGCAGCGGATCGCCATCGCTCGCTGCCTCGTGCTCGAGCCGACCGTGCTCCTCCTCGACGAGCCGCTGGGCGCCCTGGACCTGAAGCTGCGGGAGCAGATGAAGGTGGAGCTCAAGCTCCTCCAGGCAGACATCGGCACTACCTTCGTCTACATCACCCACGACCAGTCGGAGGCGCTCGTCATGTCCGACCGCGTCGCGGTGATGAACGAGGGCCGGTTCGAGCAGGTGGACACGCCCCAGGGGCTCTACTACCGTCCGCACACCTCCTTCGTCGCCGGGTTCGTGGGGGGGAGCAACCGCTGGGAGGGGGCGCTGGTCGCGAGGTCGGGGGACGAGGTCCGGGTGCGGACGCGGGACGGGCTGGAGCTCACGGCCCGAACCTCGGAACGCCTGGGGGCCGGCCAATCGGTGGATCTCTTCGTCCGGCCGGAGGGGATCACGCTGGCGGGGGAGGAGGGCGAACTCGGCGCGGTCGCGAACCGCCTGCGGGGGACCGTCGAGAGCGTTCTCTTCGACGGGGCGAACAGCCGTGTCCTGGTGAAGGAGGCCCGGACGGGAGGGGAGATCACCGCTGCCCTCCCGCAAACGGGCCGGTTCGCCGACCTGCGGCCCGGCCAGACCGTTCACCTGGGCTGGGACGCGGGCGCGGGGCTGTGCTTTGGGAGGAGCGCGTGAGCCGGCGGACGGGCGGCCGGATCGGGTTGGCGGTCTTCCTGACCCCGGCCGCCCTGTGGCTGCTCCTGCTCATCGTGCTGCCCCACGTGGACATGTTCCTCCTCTCCGTCCGGCCCAAGGGGGGCGGCGGCGCTTTCAGCCTGGCCAACTATACCCGGTTCTTCGCGGAGCCGATCTACTGGAACACCTTCGCCAGGACCGCCACGTACTCCATCCTAGCCACCCTGCTGACCCTCCTCCTCGCCTTCCCGGTGGCCTACTTCATCGCCAAGATGGCGCGGGGCCGAGCCAAGGGGATCCTGTTCCTGCTCTGCCTCCTGCCCTTCTGGGTGAGCGAGCTGGTCCGCACCTATGGCTGGATGATCCTGCTCCGCGAGAGCGGGATCGTGAGCGGCGTTCTGGTCTGGACCGGGCTGCTCGCCAGACCGATCGAGATGCTCTACAACGACGTGGCCATCATGATCGGCCTGATCTACACCTCCATGCTCTTCATGGTGGTGCCGCTGGTGACCGTGCTGGACAGCCTGGATGACAGCCTGATCGAGGCCGCCTACGATCTGGGCGGCACCGCCCCCTCCATCCTCCGGGAGATCATCATCCCGCACGCCATGCCCGGCATCGCCGCAGGCAGCATCGT
>DASYVA010000019.1 GCA_036000645.1 Candidatus Methylomirabilis sp. | reverse complement strand
CCGCCTCGACCGAGGAGGCCTCCGCCGCCACCATGGAGCAGACCACCTCCATGGAGCAAATGGCCGACTCGGCGCAGCAGCTCCAGGCCCTGGCCGAGTCCCTGAAGGCGCTGGTGGCGCGGTTCCGGGTCACTGCGTGATGGCCGAGGCCCCGTTGGATCTCATCCTGGAGCCGGCCCCGCCGGAACCGGAGGAGCGGGAGCGCCTCGTCCTCCTCCGGGCTTCGGGGGAGTGGTACGCGATCGAAATCACCGCGGTCCGGGAGGTCCACCCGGTCGAGCGGATCACCCGGGTCCCCAACGCCGCCCCCGAGGTGCGGGGGATCACCACCTGGCGCGGCAAGGTCCTGGTCCTGTACGACCTGAGCCGCTGCCTCGCGGTCCCCGTCAGCGCGCTCCCCGCCGAACGGTTCGCCGTCGTCCTGGACCTGAGCATCCCGGAGCTGGATGCCGCCCTGCTGGCCGAGGAGGTCGCGGAGATCCGGGCCGTGCCGCTCTCCCAGATCGACATGACGCCCATACTGGATGGGGAGCGGAGCCGGGGGGGCCGGGTGAAGGGGTGGGCGGAGGTGGACGGGGTCCAGGTCAGCATCCTGAACGTGGGGAAGTTCTTCAGCCACCTGGCGGAGGCCTGAGATGGCCGTCCGGGTTCTCATCGTGGACGATGCCCTCTTCATGCGCAGCATGATCCGGGACATCTTCTCCCGGGAGGGGTTCGAGGTGGTGGGGGAGGCGGAGAACGGGGCCGAGGCGGTCCGCCTCCAGCGGGAGCTGAAACCGGACCTCATCACCATGGACATCGTCATGCCGGTGATGGACGGGATCACCGCGCTGCGGGAGATCGTGGGGGTGGACCCGGGGGCGAGTGTCATCATGGTGAGCGCCCTGGGCCAGGAGTCCCTCATCGCCGAGGCGATCGAGGCCGGCGCTCGGGACTTCATCGTGAAACCCTTCCAGGCCAGCCGGGTCCTCAAGGTGGTGCAGAGCGCCCTGGGACTGGACGCGCACTACCGCCCGCGGGTCCCGGCCGCCGAGGGCGGCCCGGGGTCACGGCGGTGACCGGGGAGCCGCCGCGGGGGGAATGCCCTCGCCTGGTGGTGGCGATTGGAGCCTCGGCCGGGGGGCCGCAGGCCCTGCAGACCCTCCTGGCCGACTTCCCCACCGAGGTTCCCGTTCCGGTCTTGGTGGTCCAGCACATCCCGCCCCGCTTCGTGGGGGCCCTGGTGCGCCGGCTCCAGGAGGCCTCGCCCCTCCCGGTCCGGCTCGCCGCCGCGGGGGACGTGGTGCGGCCGGGTGTGGTCTACGTGGCCCCGGCCGGCCGGCATCTTCAAGTGCGCCGCGGACTCCGGGGCAGCCAGCTCATCCTGCACCTCAGCGATGCCCCTCCCCGCCACGGGGTTCGCCCGGCGGCCGACCTCCTCTTTCGGTCCCTGGCGGAGGCCTGCGAGGCCGGGGCCATCGTCGTCGTGCTCACCGGGATGGGAAAGGACGGCCTGGAGGGCGTCCGGGCGGTGAAGGCGAAGGGGGGCGTGGCGGTGGCGGAGGCGGAGGAGTCCTGCGTCGTGTACGGGATGCCTCGGGCGCTGGCCGATGCCGCCCTCGCGGACCTGGTGGTCCCCCTGCCCGAGATGCCCCGGGCCCTGGGAGTCCTGCTCCGCGAGCGGGCCGCGGTGCTGGCGGCCCGCTAAGGAAGGGTGATCTCGCGATGGACATGTCCAAGTACCTCAAGATGTACATCAGCGAGTCCCAGGAGCATCTTCAGAGCATGGACAGGCTCCTCCTGGAGGTCGAGAAGGGCGGGGCCGACAAGACCGTCATCGACACCCTTTTCCGCGAAGCCCACTCGCTCAAGGGGATGTCCGCCTCCATGGGCTACGAGGAGCTGGCCAAGGTCTCCCACCGGATGGAGGATTTCCTGGACGGGTACCGGAAGGGGCAGGGAACCCCCGACCGGGCCGCGCTGGACCTCCTCTTCGAGGGGGTGGATCTGCTCCGGCAGGGAGTCGAGAACCTGGCGGCTGGATCTCCTCCCAATGTTTCACCTCAGGCGTTCCTGGAGCGGGTCTCGGCCTACCGGCCCGGGCCCGCTGCCGCGGCGCGCCTCGCGACGGCACCCCCTCCCGCCCCCGCGGCAGTATCGGCGACGCCGCCCGTGCCGGTCCCGCCGGGTCTCGAGGAGGCAAGCCGCTGGGCGACCGAGCGGGGCCTCCCCCTCCTCAGCGTGGAGATCGAGATCGCCGAGGACACGCCCCTGCCGACCGCCCGAGCCTACATCACGCTGAAGAAGCTCACAGACATGGTGGACCTGTTCCGGGCTGCCCCGACGCTGGAGGAGATCAAACAGGGGCGCTTCGGCGGGCGGATCGAGGCGGTCGTGGGAGGCGCCGAGGACCCGGAAGCGCTGGCCGCTCGCCTGCGGGATCTGCCGGACGTGGGTCGGGTGGCCGTCCGCGTGCTGCGGGATCCGGGTGCCGTTGCCGCCGCCCCCGCGGCCGCTCTGGAAACCCTCCCTGCGCTGGTGGCCCCGCCCGCCGAACGAGCGCCCCACCCGGAGGCGTTCCCGGCGGTCCCCGCTCCGGCACCGGCCGCGGCTCCCGCCCCGCCGGCCTCGGCCCAGCGCACCCCCGCCCTCGTTCGGGTGGACACGCGCCTCCTGGACAATCTGATCGATCTGGTGGGGGAGATGATCACGGCCAAAGGGGGCCTGGTGGAGCACGCCCACACGGTTCCCGACCGCCCCCTCCGGGAGAGCGTCGGCCGGATCGAGAACCTCATCCTCAACCTCCAGCAGCAGGCCATGAAGATCCGGATGATGCCCATCGAAGTCATCGCCGACCGCTTCCCCCGGGCCGTCCGGGACCTGGCGCGCAAGCAGGGGAAGGAGGTGGACTTCCAGATCGTCGGGAAGGAGATCGAGCTGGACCGGGCCATCCTGGACGCCCTGCCCGACCCCCTCATGCACATCCTCCGCAACAGCATCGATCATGGCGTCGAGCCGCCCGAGGAACGGGAGCGGGCGGGCAAGCCCCGGACCGGGACGATCCGGCTCGAGGCCTTCCGGGAGAAGGAGGGGGTGGTCATCCGGGTCAGCGATGACGGGCGTGGGATCGACCCGGAACGGATCCGGGCCGTGGCCCTGAAACGGGGGATCCTGACCCCGGACCGGGTCGAGCGGATGAGCCGGGAGGAGCTGGTCATGCTGGTGACGGCGCCCGGCTTCAGCACCGCCGAGGCGGTCACGGATGTCTCCGGCCGGGGGGTGGGGATGGACGTGGTCCGGGCCACCCTGGAGGCGATGCGGGGCCACCTCCTCATCGAGTCGGAGGTGGGGCGGGGGACCGATATTGTCCTCAAGCTCCCCCTGACCCTCACGGTCATGCCGGTGATGATGGTCCGGACCTGCCGGGAGCTCTATGCCATCCCGGTGACCCAGGTCCAGCAGTCCACCCAGTTCTCCTTAGCGGACATCCAGCGGGCGGAGCACCAGGATGTGGTCCAGCGCGGCGAGGAGAGCATCCCCCTGCTCCACCTCCGGACCGCTCTGCAGGTTCCCGATGGGGAGGGGAGGGGAGCCACCCATATGGCGGTGCTCTCCGAGATCCGCGGGCGGACCGTGGCGGTCGTCGTGGACGAGATCCTGGGCTACCGGGACGCGGTCGTGAAGCCGCTCGGGCCTGCCCTGAAGGGCCTGCGGGGATTCGGCGGGGTGACCATTCTCCCGAGCGGGGAGGCCGTCCTGATCCTGGACCTCAACACGCTCTTCGGCTAGGGGGTCGGATGGGGGGTAAAAGGGCGGCGGCGGACGGCCGGGAAGTGCAAGCACTGGCTGCGGCTGCCGCCGAGGCCATGGGCCACGCCGCCGAGGCCCTGGCTACGCTGCTCCACCTGCCGGTCCGTCCCGGCTCCCCCCGGGTGAGGCGCCTCCGGGCAGCCTCGGCTGTCCGGGCCCTCCGGGAGGCGCCGGCCGTCGAGGCCGCCCTGTACTTCTGGGTGACGGGGGACCCCGAGGGGGCCCTCCTGGTATTCTTCCCGCCGGGGGGCGCCCGGACGCTCGCCACCCAGCTGACCGGTCGCCCGGAAGGGGGGGGGACGGGGATCCCGGGGAGCCGCGAGGGATCCGCCCTGAAGGAGGCGGGGAACATCCTGGCCTCCGCGTACCTGTGGGCGGCCAGTCGCTGGGCGGGGATGGCGCTCAAGCCCTCCATCCCCCAGCTCGCCCCGGACTGGGGCCGCGCCGTGTCCGAGGGGGCCCTCCTCGGGCTGCTCCCCGCGGCGGGGACGGTCCTTCTCGCCGAGGTCCCCTTCGGGGACGGGCGGCTGGTGCAGGGGCGGGTCGTCTGGCTTCCGGGGACGCGGACCCGGGGCGGTCTGCTGCAAGGGGGCCATGGGGGCTAACGCGGAGAGCATCCGCGTCCCCGCCGCCACCTTCGCCGCGGGGCGGGACCCGGACCGGCTGTCCATCGGCGGCCTGGGCTCCTGCGTGGGGGTGGCCCTCTACGATCCGGTGGCGCGCGTCGGGGGTCTGGCGCACGTCCTGGTGCCTGCCGGGGCGAAGGGCCTCACGGGGCGCTGGCCGGCGGCGAGCCCGGAGCGGGCGATCGCGGGGCTCCTCGAGGCGGTCGCCGGAGCCGGGGGAGAGCCGGGGCGCTGCGTGGCGAAACTCGCCGGGGGCGGCCAGGCCTTCGAGGCTCTCACGAGTGGCGGCAGGGCGCGGCCGGTGGGACCCCAGACCGCGGCGGCGGTCCGGGCCGAGCTCGAGCGGCTGGGGATCCGCCTGGTGGCGGAGGCCCTCTCGCCGGAAGCCGGGCGGAGCATGGAGCTGGACCTGGCTTCCGGCGCCGTGACGGTGCGGGGGCCGGGCGGGACGGTTCGGGTCCTCTGATGCGAAAGAGAGCCGACGGGATGGACGCCGCCCTCGAGGGCAAGTACCGCGTGCTGACGAGCCACCTCGCCCGGCTGGGCCGGGTCCTGGTCGCCTTCTCGGGCGGCGTGGACAGCAGCTTCGTCCTGCGGGCGGCGGTAGAGGGCTGCGGGGAGGGGGTCCTGGCCGTGACGGCGGTCTCCCCGGCGGTCCCGGCGCGAGAGGTCACAGAGGCGAAGGCCCTGGCGGCCGCGCTCGGGGCGCGGCACCACCTGCTGCGGACGGCGGAGATGGCCGACCCCAACTACATTGCCAACCCGGCCACCCGCTGCTACTTCTGCAAGCGGGAGCTCTACATGCGCCTCGCGGCTCTGGCGGCGACGGAGGGGCACCCAACCGTGGTGGACGGGGTGAACCGCGACGACCTCGCCGACTGGCGGCCGGGGCGGCTCGCGGCGGCGGAGCGGGGGGTCTTGAGCCCGCTCGTCGAGGCGAACTTCACCAAGGCCGAAGTCCGCGCGGCCTCGCGTGCGCTCGGCCTCCCCACCTGGGACAAGCCGGCCATGCCCTGCCTGGCCTCCCGCTTCCCCTACGGGACGCCCATCACCGTGGGGGGCCTCCGGCGGGTGGAGCGGGCCGAGGAGGTCCTGCGGGAGCACGGGTTCCGGGAGCTGCGCGTGCGGCACTACGGGGAGGCGGCCCGGGTCGAGGTGGGGCCGGAAGAGCTCCCGCGGCTCCTCGAGCCGGACCGACAGGCGGCCGTCACGGCCGCGCTCCGGGGCCTGGGCTACCGGACGGTGACGGTGGATCCGGAGGGGTTCCGATCGGGCAAGCTGAACGCGGGGCTCACGGGGACCGAGGGGGGGGCGGCAGCCCGGCCTGCGCCAGGGGCCGGCGTCCGGAAGGGATAGGGGATGGAGACGATCCTGGTCATCGACGACGAGCTGTTCATGCGCCGCCTCTGTGACGACATGCTCGCCCTGCGCGGCTTCAAGGTCCTCACCGCGGAGAATGCCAAGGAGGGGCTGGCCAAGCTGGAGAAGGGGGGCGTGGATGTCGTCCTTCTCGACATCATGATGCCCGACCTGACCGGCATTGAGTTCCTCCCCGTCATCAAGAAGACGGATCCCGATGTCTTCGTCATCATCATCACGGCCTACGCGTCTCTGGAGACGGCCATCGAGGCCCTGAAGAAGGGGGCCTACGACTACATCCGGAAGCCGTTCCGCCCGCATGAGCTCTATCACTCCGTGGACAAGGCCATCGGGCGGCGCCGCATCGAGCTCGAGAACAAGCGGCTCCTCCAGGACCTGCAGACGAAGGTGAAGGAGCTCTCCACGCTGAACCGGGTGGGGAAGTACATCCACTCCCTCCTGGAGGTCGACCGCCTCCTGGAGAAGATTGTCCTCTCCATTGCCGCCGTGATGGGGGTGGAGATCGTCTCCATCATGCTCGTGGACAGGGAGGCGAACGAGATGACGATCCGGGCCTCCACGGGCCTCCCGGAGGAGGTCGTCAAGGGCACCCGCCAGAAAGTGGGGAGCGGGATCGCCGGCTGGGTCGCGGAGAAGGGGGAGGCCCTGCTGATCAACGACATCGAGAAGGACACTCGCTTCAACAAGTCAGTGAGCGACCCCAAGTACAAGGGCAAGTCCTTGCTGAGCGTCCCGCTGGTGAGCAAAGGGGGCGTCCTCGGCGTCGTCAATGTCAACCGGAAGACCTCGACGGAGACCTTCACCGATCACGACCTGCAGCTCCTCACCACCTTCAGCAGCCAGGCCGCGGCGGCCCTGGAGAACGCGGAGCTCTACGCGCGCGTGAAGAACTTCACCGTCGAGATGGAGGAGAAGGTCCGCCACGCGACCGCCGAGGTGGCCCAGCGGAACACCGAGCTGGACCGGGCCAATGCCGAGCTTCGGGAGAACACCCTGAACACCCTCCGCTCCCTGGTGGCCGCCCTGGAGGCGCGGGACGAGTACACGCGGAACCACTCGGAGCGGGTTGCCCGGCTGGCAACCCTCCTCGGCAAGACGCTGGGGTTCTCCGAGGGGCAGCTCGGCGCCCTGCGGGTCGCCGGGATGCTCCACGACCTGGGGAAGGTCGGGATTCCCGACGAGATCCTGAAGAGCGCCGATCGGCTGAGCCCGGAGCAGCGGCGCGTGATGGAGAGCCACCCGGAGATCGGGGCTCGGATCGTGGAGCCCATCCCGTTCCTCCGGGAGGTGAAGGAGATCGTCCTCCAGCACCAGGAGCGGTACGACGGCAGCGGATACCCGCGGCGACTCAAGGGGGAGGCGATTCTCCGCGAGGCCAGGGCGCTTGCGGTGGCGGATGCCTACGACGCCATGATCTCCCGGCGCGGGTACCGAGGCACGGTCTTCGGCCACCAGGAAGCCCTCGCGGAACTGCAGCGTGTGGCCGGGACCGAGCTGGACCCGAATGCCGTGGCGGCCCTCGGCCGGCTGGATCGGGCGGCGCTGGAGACCCTCTATTCCGGGCTCTCCCCGGGCTCCGAGCCGCCCCGGGGGACGACGGGGGTCCAGGAGCGGCCGCCGGCTGCGCCGGAGCCGGCGGCGCGGCCTGAGGTGACCCCGGCTCCCCGCCCTGCCGACGGCCAGGAGACCGTCTCCTGCCGGTGCGCCAAGTGCCAGGCGGCCTTCCGGGTGAAGGCGTCGGCCATCCCTGCGGGCGGCGCCCGGATCCGCTGCCCGCGGTGCGGGGAAGGGATCACGGTCCGCCCCCCCGGCGGGAGCACGGGCCGCATCGCCTTCGTCACGTAATACAAGCGAGAGCATCAAAGTGACAAGGTCCGGGTCCTGGCGCCGGCGCCGCCCCGGCCCCCGGCCCCCCTGGGGAACCCTCCCGTGGTTCCCCCCATCGGCCCAGAGCCGATGGGCCCCCCTCCGCTACGGGGGCCCGGGGGCGGCATCCGGCGCCACCCGGACGCTGTCTCACACAATTTATCTCGTTTGGATTAGGGTCCCCGGAGGGTCTCGAGGGCAGCCGTGTCCGCGAACGTGGTGCTCATTTCCACCTAT
>DASYVA010000018.1 GCA_036000645.1 Candidatus Methylomirabilis sp. | reverse complement strand
CGCGTCCTGAGCGAAGTTGGCGAAGTACTCGGGGGAGGAGGCGGGGTAGACGATCCGGCCGGCCACCCGGGAGGGGAACCCCGCGTTGGGCTGAGCCGAGAGGGCGTGGCCGTCTGCCGCCGCCGCCATCTCCCGGAGGATCCCCAGCGTGTCCCCGGGCCCCACGCTGCAGTTGAGGCCGAAGGCCGCAAGCCCGAGCGGGCGCAGCGCCTCTGCGGCGGTGCGCGCGCTGACACCCGTTGGGGTCTTGGCCTCTTCGGTGAAGGTGAGTTGGGCGACCACCGGCAGGCGGGAGGCCCCCCGGAGAGCCCGCAGGCAGCAGAGGAGCTCGGCGAGCGAAGGGAAGGTCTCCACCATGAAGAGGTCCACCCCTCGGTCCTCGAGCGCCCGGGCTTGCTCCTGGTACGCCTCGGTGAAGGCCGTGACGCTCGGCTCCTCCAGGGCCTCGGTGAGCGTCCCGACCGGGCCGATGGAGCCGGCGATGAAGACCTCCCGGCCCGCGATCTCCCTGGCCTCCCGGGCGAGCTTGACGCCCCGCTGGTTGATCTCGACGGTCTTGTCGGCCAACCCGTAGGCGGTCAGCTTCATCCGGTTGGCCCCGAAGGTGTTAGTCTCGATGATCTGGGCCCCGGCCGTGATGTACTCCAGGTGGATCTTCAGGACGCTCTCGGGGTGGGTGAGGTTCACCTCATCCGTGCAGCGGAGATGCCCGAAGGTCTGGTAGAGCATGGAGCCCATCGCCCCGTCGCAGACCAGGACGATGTCGCGGAGGGCCTCCAGGACGCCTGACATGTCGGTGCCTTTCGCAGCCGCTCGCCGGCGGCGTATGTGCGACGCTAGCCGAGCAGCCGGCCCCTGTCAACGGCCATGGCCGCTCCCCGTGCCAGAACGGGCTTGACTTCCGCCGGTGCATAGGACTACATAGGACCTACATTCAGGCGATGGAGTTCGCCTTAACCGCCGCTTCTGCGGTTGATAACTCCTACTGAAGGGTAACCTTTGGTAGGAGTTTTTTGTTTCCCCCATGACGCACGAGGCGCGTTCCGAGATCCCGACCCGGTTCATGCGCTACTTCGACCTCCGGGACGCCTTCGGCAAGCCCGGCTGCCCGGTCTGCCGCCTCCTGGAGGAGGGACGCCGGCGGAATCTGGACAACCTCCTGTATGAGCGGGTCAACGATCCCGGCACCCGGGACGTCCTCCGGGCGAGCCGGGGTTTCTGCAACTGGCACGCCTGGATGCTGCGGGAGATTCTCCACAGCGCGTCCGGGGTGAGCATCCTCTACGGCGACTTCCTGGCGGAGACGATCCGGTCCTTGAAGCGCCTGGCGGAGCAGCCTCCGGCCGCTTCCCCCCTCCGCCGCCTCTGGGCCCGGCTGGGCGGCCCCGGGGGCCCGGCGCCCCTCCGTGTCCGCGAGCGCAGGCCCCCGTGCCCAGCCTGCCACGGCTGGCCCTCGGAAGCGCACGACCTCCAGACCCTCGTGGCTTTCCTGGAAGACTCGGAGTTCGGTGCGGCCTATGAACGGTCGGACGGCCTCTGCCTCCCTCATCTCGAGCGGGCCCTCAGCTTGGCGTCGCCCGCGACGGCGATTCGGTTGCTGGAAATGACGGTCCCACGCCTGGAACATCTGAAGTGGGAGCTAGAGGAGTTCGGGCGGAAGCGCGACTACCGCTACGCGGGGGAGGAGCGAGGCGAGGAGGGAACGGCCTGGCTTCGGGCGATCGAGTTCTTCGTCGGGAAGCCCCAGGTCTTCGGGAACGACCGGGGCGGGCTCCTGTCACCCGCCGCCGAGACTCCCGCGCCCTCGCCAGCCACCTGTCCGGTGCCGGCCGACGGGGTCGAGCGCCTGCAGTTCGAGCTGGCCCGGGCCCGGCAGCGCCTCCAGGAGGTCACCCGGGCCTGGACCGAGGAGTCCAGCCGCGCCGCGGCCCTCCACTATCAGGTCACCCAGCTCAGGGAGGAGAAGCGCCGGCTGGAGTTCATCGTGGCGGGGCTCCGGGGAGGCGATCAGGCCTGGAACAGCCTCGCCGAGCATCTGCGGGAGCAAGTGCAGGCCCTCCAGCAGCGGATCGTGGAACTGGAGGGGAGGACAGAAGTCCAGCCCGGAGCAGCGGACGGCGGCTGAAGGCGGGCCGACGGGAACCCTGTGGCGGGCAGCTTCTGGCGAGCGCCCTGATCCCGTCTCAGACCGGTTCTTCTGGAGGAGGCGCGTGGAGCAGGCGTGGATCGCCATGGTCGTGGGCCTGCTGGTCCTGTTGGCCAGCATGGCGTCGGTGGAGCTGGGGATCTCGGTGGCCCTCATTGAGATCTCCCTGGGGGTTGCCGCCGGGAACTTCCTGGGCCTTTCCGGCACGCCGTGGATGGATTTCCTGGCAGGCCTGGCCGGCATCGTCCTGACGTTCCTGGCCGGGGCAGAGGTGGATCCGGACCTCCTGCGGGAGCGCCTCAAGGAAAGCGTCCTCATCGGCGGCCTCTCGTTCCTCCTCCCCTTCGCGGGAGCCGCAGCGGTGTGTTACTACGCGCTCGGGTGGTCGGCGAACGCCGCCCTGATCGCCGGCACGGCCCTCTCCACCACCTCCTTAGCCGTGGTGTACGCGGTGTTGGTGGAGACGGGACTGACCGAGACCACGATCGGCAAGATGATTATGGCCTCCACCTTCGTGACCGACTTCGGGACCGCGCTCGCCCTGAGCTTGCTGTTCCTCCGGCCGACGTGGTGGCTGTTCCCCTTCATCCTCGGCTCGGCCGTGATCATCTGGGCCATGCCCCGCCTCCACCCATGGTTCTTCCCCCGGTACGGGAACCGGGTCATCGAGCCCGAGATCAAGGGGGCCCTGGCCGCCCTGCTCGTCCTCATGTTCTTCGCCCACCTGGCCGAGAGCCATGCGGTGCTCCCGGCCTTCATCCTGGGGCTGGCCGTCGCCCGGATCTTCAACGCGAACCGGGAGACCCAGCGCCGGTTCCGGGTCGTTGCCTTCGCCCTCCTGACCCCCTTCTTCTTCCTGAAGTCCGGCATGAGCGTCTCGCTGGGCGAGGTCTGGACCAACCTGGGACTGCTGGTCCTCCTGCTTGCCGTCAAGCAGACCACAAAGTTTCTCGGGGTCTATCCCGTCGCCCGCCGCTATGTCCCGGCCGAGGCAATGTACACCACGCTGCTGATGAGCACCGGCCTCACCTTCGGGACCATCGCTTCGCTGTTCGGCCTGCAAGCGGGCTACATCACCTCGGCCCAGTTCTCCGTCCTGGTCACGGTTGTGGTCCTGAGCGCGATCATCCCCACCTTCATTGCCCAGCGGTGGTTCGAGCCGCCCCGGCCACCCGTGCATGAGAATTCCGCGGTGAGCCCCGAGCCTGAGCCGGCCCCGGCAGGGGTCGCTGAATTGGGGGGCCGGTGAGGCGGCCCGGGGAGGGAGCCATGTTCCAGAAAATCCTGGTGGCCTACGACGGCTCCGAGGGATCCAAGAAGGCCCTGCGGGCTGGCATCGCCCTGGCCAACCTCTGTGAGGTTCCCCTGCACGCCATCTCCGTGGAGGAGAGGCTCCCGTACTTCGCCGCCACCGTCGGGGAGATCCAGGAGGCGAAGGTAGAGGCGGATGCTTTCTTCAAGCGGATCACCAAGGAGGCACGCGACGAGGCCGCGCTGGAGGGGGTGGAGCTGATCACGAGAGTCGTCCCGGGCCATGAGGTCGAGACCATCGTGACGTACGCGCGCGAGGGGCATTTCGACCTCCTCCTCATCGGGTTCGTGGGGCACTCCAACGTCTTCGGCCGGATCATGGGGAGCACGTCGCAGAACCTGGCCCGCCTGGCCCCATGCACCGTGATGATCGTGAAATAAGCGTCGCCGGAGGTGGGGCAGTGGGGGCCGAGAGGGGGAGGGGCCGGGTGCCAATCGAGCGTGGCGTGCGCGCGGTGGACGTCTTACGCCTCCCCCCGGCCCACCGACACGTGCTTTGGGCTGCCGGCGGTGGGCGTATCGTCGGGGCAACCGTGGTCTGCGGGGGAGAGGGGAGTCACCTTGTCCTGACCGTGGAGTTCCCCTGGTGGCGGCGAGTCGTCCGCTGGCAGCGGGGAGATCCCCCTGCTGGCGCCCAGGAGCAGGTTTTCCGCTGCGGAGCGGAGGGAGAGACCTGGGGCCGCCCCCCCATCGCCACCGCAACCTTCCGCGACCGGCAGGAGGCTCTTGCGGAGCACGGCAGGGCGGTGGATGCCCTTATCGCAGGGGAGTATGAACGTCGGCTGGTGCGGTCGTTCTTGACGGCTCTGGGTCCCCTCCTCGAGTCGGCGGCAGCAGCCGTGGCTCGGGGGGATCTCGCAGCGGCGGTGGCCGGCTACGATGGGGTCCTCGCCCGCTGCCACGCCTGGGATCCCGGGCGGGCCTTCTTCGCCGCCTATCAGGACGTCTATCTGCTGCGCGCGGCGGTCCTGGAGCGCCTGGATCCCGAGCAGGCACACGAGGCGTATCGGGCGTTCATGACGCTCTACGTTGCCCTCGACCGCCCTGAGGCGCAGACGGTGGAGGCAGTCGCGACGGCGCGCCGGGCCGTGGAACGCCTCGCCCGTAAGTTCCGCTAAGAGTGGGAAGGCCGACCGCGTGCCGTGCCTCCCGGCGGTGCACGGGGGAAGGTGGGGGAAGTGACCGAGGCCGAAGCTCTCCGTTTCGGTGAGGATCTTCCCGTGGAGGAGCGCCGCTCGGTGTTGGAGCGGCGACTCCAGGCCATGGTGGGGGGTCTCGATCCGGCCGCCTCGGCCGAGGTCGGCCCGCTGCGCGTGCACGAATCCCGCGAAGACCCCTCCTGGCCCGTCCGGCTGCGCAAAGGCGAGCGAGGCTGGCGCCTTCTCCTGCCTGCGGATCTTTGCGAGAAGCAGGGAGCGGAGAGCGT